>JAQTRI010000329.1 GCA_028711905.1 Candidatus Wallbacteria bacterium
ATATGACTGATAGGTGCCGATGGCCAGGACTCCGCGCAAAGTGCTGCCTGTTATGATCGGGACCGCCAGATAGGATTTGACCGGTTCATCAAAAAAAAGCCTGGGTTTTTTGGTATAGGCTACCTCCCCGAGCGGTCCCTCCCCGGCCAGTACTGTTCCGCGCATACGGATATCAGCGGTTTTTCCGTATGATCGTTCGAGCTCAAGTTGAGAGTTTTCTTCGCTCCAGCGATAAAGAAGTCCGACATCAAAAGGAATGAACTGGTTGACAAGGTCGATGACTGTAGCCATTCCTGTGCTCAAATCAACAATGCTGTTGGTGTTCTTGGATATTTCATAAAGAGTATTGAGCCTGGACAGGTGAAAACTGGTTGAACTCTCCTTCACTGTCTGATGAAAAAGAAATGAAAGGAAGTGGATCAGACTGCGGGGCAGGATTGAAGCTGTCTGTCTGCCTGACACCAGAAGCCGTCCGGTTTCTGCTCCATTGTATATAAGTATGTAACAAGTGTCATCGCTTTCCAGCGGCCCCTGGATAGTCTTCTCTTCTTCCTGCTTGGTCGAATGCCACAGGTGATAATTACGCCCATCAAAATAGTACAGGCACACATCCCCGAGTGCGTAAATCTCCCTGACCCGTTCCAGCACTTTTTCAAGTGCTACAGGAAGCTTGCTGCCACTGATGATTTCCAGCAATTCTTCGATCATGAGCCGGTTCCAGTGAAAATAATTCCCATAAACTCACCATCATCCGTCAGATCCGTCAGTAAATGATCAGGATTCATCCCTGACAATACTTCGCGGGGGGTACCCCCGGTTTCAACACAGATAATTTTCACGCCATTGTCACGGGCACAGGAAATGTCCCCCGGCGCGTCACCGATAAGGAAAATGTCGTCTTTCGAAAATTCACACCTGAATTTCCTGCAGCAGCGGTTGAAAGCGAAAGGAAAAATGTCGGACCGCAAAACCGCGTCATCCCCGAACCCGCCGGTTTCAAAAAAATCGGCGAGCTGGAAAAAGTCCAGCTTGATCTGCGCACCTGCCTGGACATTACCTGTCAGAAGCCCCAGTCTGCAATCAGACCGTTTTTTAAGCAGCTGCAGCAATTCGCTGACTCCGGGAAGAACCATCGGGTTTTCAGCGATTTTCAGTTCATACGGCAGAATCAAGGTATAGGCTTCGATGATATCTTCGATCAGAGTTTCTCCGGCTTCAAGCCCAAGAATTCCAAGCAATTCATTGATGATCATCAGATCCGTTTTTCCGCATAACGGATAATCGATCGGACTGATATCCCGGCCGGTGCATTCCATGAACGACAGCTCCAGGGCGTGCCTGCCAGCGCCATCAGTGTTGATGAGAGTGCCGTCAATGTCAAAGAGCAGCAGTCTGGACATTGATCCTGCCGTCAGGCTCTACATTGAAGCTGCTGCGGGATTGCAGATATTCGAGCACCAGTTCGCGGATCTCCCGGTCAGAGGCCTGGGCATAGACAGTTTTCATATCCCGGAACATCGAATATCCGTCACCTCCGCCGGCGAGAAAATCAGGTATTACCACCAGATATTCTTTATCAGGCAGAGGTTTGCCATCCTTATACAGCTTGATTTCAGTCACTTTACCCAGGTCCACCCGTGCGCTGTATGACATACCGGAAACCAGTGGAAACCTGCCTCCCGAATCGCTGCCGGTAAACGCGCTGACCCCATGCCTGATTGCATCTGTCAGCTGGGAAACGCTCAGTTTCAGGAACACTGCCTTGTTGTTGAAAGGCAGACAATTATAGAGATCCTTTCCAGTCACATCCCCGGAGGGCAGTCCTGTGCGGATCCCTCCGGCGTTGATCAGGGCGATTTCCGCACCAGCGGAAATACGCAGGGCATCTGTGATGAGATTACCGATCAGAGTCTCTCCCATGCGCACATTTTCGCCTGTCAGGGGGCGTTCCAAGCGGCAGATCGTCTCCCCGAGGGCAGCTCCGGCCTCATCATCTATGCTGTCGCACAATTCACGGATCAAAGGATCTTCCCCGGTCCTGCGGTCAAGTGGCATCAGGCCACCTGAAACCGTTACGGTCTCATCCAGTTCAACGCGCAGCACCCCGAGATAATGCCCGTGGCATCCAGCCTGCACAATAGTGGTGGTCCCAACTCTGACAGGTCTTTCCAGAACAGTGTGTGTGTGACCTCCAATGATAAGGTCAAGGTCCGGACAATCTCCGGCTAAACGCAGATCATCTTCATATCCCAGATGGCTGAGGCAGACAATGAAATCGCATCCCTTCATCTTCAGTACCTTGATAATGTCGCGGGCTGAATGAGTCGGATCGCGAAAACGAAAATTTTTCAGAGCCTCAGGATTGGCCAGAAAGGCTGTATCCGGAGTTGTGAGACCCAGAACCCCCATCTTTTTGGTCCCGATCGTGAAAACACCAAACCTGCAGTAGGGAAAATCCTCACTGGTGTCGACATTGGTCGAGACCGCCGGCAGATGAAATTTCTGAAACAGTTCGCTGATACCAGGATCAGCATAATCGAACTCGTGATTTCCGAAAGTGGCAAAGGTCAGAGGCATATAACTATACACTTTCGCAATGCTGCGGCCTTTGAAGTAGTTGCCGTAGAAAGAACCGGACAGAAAATCACCGGCATCGAAATAAAAGCACTGTCCATGCCGATTGAGCGTTTTGACCAGTTGCGCGACCCGTGCCGGAGGACAGATTCCATCGCGAAAAAGAAAGCTGTGAAAATCATTGGTATGCGCAATATAGAATGTTTCAGCATTAAGCAGCACAACTGAGCAAAAAAATACAAGAAGGAAACCGGCCCTGTTCATGGTTTCACATACCTCCCGATCAGCAGTTCCAGATTGCGGTAAGTATCATGGGGGATCTTATCCGGCGCAGTCATGATGGCATTTTCCAGGCTGTGCCAGCATGCATGGTCAGCGCATTCGAACACCCCCCTGTCTGAGAGCAGACTTTCCAGCAGTCTGTTGACATTTTCCGCGTTGGCCTTAAGCGTTGCAAGAACTTTATCGACTGTCACGGTCTCGTCCTTCCAGACATCATAGTCAGTAACTAAGGCGATTGTGGCGTAACACAGCTCTGCTTCACGGGCCAGCTTGGCCTCAGGCAGGTTGGTCATGCCGATAATGTCGGCTCCTGTGCTGCGGTAGAATCTGGATTCAGCCTTAGTGGAAAACTGCGGGCCTTCGATGCACACATAGGTGCCCCCGATAGACGATCTGATTCCCAGATTGGCCGCGTGCCCATGGATCAGTTCCGAAAGTCCGCTGCAGTATGGCTCGGCAAATGATACATGCGCGACAGCTCCATTGCCGAAAAAGGTAGACACCCTTCCTTTGGTGCGGTCAAAAAGCTGATCAGGAAGGACAAAGTCACCGGGACGGATTTCTTCTTTCAGGGAACCGACAGCGCTGATACTGATGATTCTTCTAACACCGAGGGATTTCATGGCCCAGATATTGGCGCAGTTATTGATTTCCGAAGGCATGATCAAATGCCCTTCACCATGCCGGGCCAGAAAAGCCACCCGGTTTCCGCCGATCTCACCGATCAGGATTTTATCCGATGGCTTGCCGAAAGGGGTCATAATCTCATGTTCACCAGTGATCTTCAGCTTTTCGAGCCTGTAAACCCCTGATCCACCAATAATTGCCAGCTTGACAGGTTCCATCAGTCCTCCTGAGATCGCATTTCAAATGTTTATTATCGCACAGCCCCGGTATGGATACAATATTCCAATATTCAATATTTTCTCACACCAAAGTCACTATTCTACCATTCGTCAGATCACTTCTCGTGAATTTGTAACAAATTGTAACTTGACTGTGTTTCTGTAGCGGGTACAATATGGTAAGACCATCCGGCTTCGTCTGCGACTACGCCGGACTAAGAAGCTGTAACGCCCTCGCTAAGCTCGGGGGAACAGCTTCTAAGGGAGGATTCATGAAAACCCAACATTCCTTTTTGGCTGTCTTGATTCTGTTTGTGACGCTTTTCACAAATGCCGGTGCGTCAGATGATGTTCCCCCCCCATGGTTATATGTCTGACGCCTGGGGACTGGTTGTTCCCAAATCCTCCGACCCCAGCCACAACCTGTCCCCGACCCATGATTTCGGGCGGATACACGGATCCGCCCCTACAGAGGATTCTTCACCCATTACCCATCACCCATTACCCATTACCGATTATCGATTCGCCAAGGATTCGGGCGAACAATTGTTCGCCCCTACATTGGGTTCTCTCAAGGCGTTAATCAATACATCCCTCTGGACATTGCATCTGTCCAGAACCCTGTCCGATGAATCATCCAAAGACGCCGCAGAACAGGTATACGCAGCCTCGCTGGATGAAAACGAACGCCAGTCTGCGCTCGTCGCTGCAGAGATTGTCGAAAACATAAAAACCAGGGAATCGGGGACTGGCCGTTCCCAAATCCATCTGCCTCAGATACGGCCTGTCCCCGGCCAATCACGGGCGGATACA
>JAQTRI010000330.1 GCA_028711905.1 Candidatus Wallbacteria bacterium
CGCTCGATGATCCTGAAACCATCAGAATGTTCCAAGAGGTGAAAACCCTCGGAGTGCCTGAGTTTGGCACGCATTTCGTCAGGCAGGTGCTGACAGAAGCCCGGGTGCGCAATTTTGGCGACATTGTCAAGATTTGCGGATTGACGCACGGAACAGATGTATGGAACAACAATGCCCGTGATCTGGTGCAGAAGGGTGTCAATTTTTCTGAAGTCATTACCATGCGCGATGATATCCTGATCTATCTGGTTCATTGTGGTGTTTCAGAAAAGGATGCTTTCGAGATCATGGAGAAGGTCAGGAAAGGCAAAACACTGGGGGATAAGCAAGTCGCCATGCTCAAGGACCACGGTGTGCCGGACTGGTACATCGAATCCTGTCGCAAGATCAAGTATCTGTTTCCCAAGGCTCATGCTGTGGCCTATGCAGTGATGGCTTTTCAGATCGCCTATTTCAAGGTGCATCTGCCTCTGGCTTTCTACGCAACATATTTTTCCATCAGACCGGATGTGTTCGACTATGACAACATGGTAGCCGGCAGAGAGGGCATCGGCAAGAAAATGAATTATATCAACAACCTGCCCAGGGAAGAAAAGTCCAAGCGGTTGATTGACTTGGCCGGGGTGCTGGAAGTAGCGCTGGAAATGTGCGAAAAGGGACTCGAATTTTACCCGTTGAGTCTGGATGGGTCAGACTCGGCGATCTTTAAAATCTATGGGGAAGAAGGACTGATCTGCCCGTTCAGCGCCCTGGACGGGGTGGGTACGCAGGCTGCTATGGGCATTGTTGAATCCCGGAAAGACAGGCCCTTCAGTTCGATCGAGGATTTGCAGCAGAGGGCTAAACTCAATAAAACCGTGATTGAAACTCTGCGCAGGGCTCGCGTGCTGCGTGATCTTCCGGAAACTGAGCAGTTGCAGTTATTCTGAAGGAAAGAATGATCCTTATTTTCCGAAAATCATGTTCATTACATCATTGACCTGGTTCGGCTGAGTGGTGGTTTCAGCTGTACCCTGGTCCGGCCCTTTGCGCTTGAGAATGTTGAACAGGGCTTCAGTGGCTTTTTCCTTAACCTGATCCTTGACCTGTTTCTTAAGGATGTCTTCCAGACTGAGCTTCATGGACACTTTGGGTGAAAATAGGGAGCCGGAAAACTCCATGGGCAGAGTAAAATCGTTGCTGCCCAGATATTTCGAGAGATTTTTCTGTTCCAGCAGCCCTTTTTTCAGGGTCATATCCATAGTGGCGTCAAGTGTCCAGGAAAGATTGGTACGGCCCTGAACCGCGAAAGACAGGAGCGGTGAGTCCATTACCGCTTTTTTACTTTCAATCACACCATTCTCAATCATGATGTTGCCGATCAAATCCTTGTATTGAATGTTTTCCAGAAAATCGCAGGGAAAGAATCTCGAGAGGATTCCTGTGACCTGGGTAAACATCGGCAAAGACTTGACCAGCCCATTGGAGACTTTGTAATCCAGCCTCCCGTGAACAGAAGAAAAATCAGAACCTTTACCCTTCAGGTTTGTTTTGCCACTGACAGATCCTGTGATGTTGTTCTTTAAAGGAGTATTGAGCGTGAGAAAATCATTGGCCTCTACGCTGCGCATGTCAATGTCAAAGGTATAGAAAACCGGGGACTGGGCAATATCGATCAGACCGCTGCCGGAAATTGCTCCGCTAAATGCGTTACATTTCAGAGGAGTGATGTTAACGGTCCAGGTTCTGGTCCTGAAATCCATGCCGGCTTCCAGATTTTTGACAGGAAACTGAAGAACATCGCTCTCGGCTGGGTAGAATACCGTCAAACTTCTGGAAGCTACTGAACCTGTGATTTTCAAGTCAGAAAGAGACCCCCTGATAACACCACCGCGGGTTTCGGCAGTGCCGGTGAGGTACATTCCGCCCAAATCGAAGGTATCCTTCATTTCGCCCAGATCGAATCCATCGATTCCAAATGTCGCTTCCACAGAGTCGAATTCCTTGAGAGTACCCTGGACTGTGGCTTTGTTGGAACCGAGTGTCACAATGGTCGCGGGAAATGTCAGTTCTCTACCGTTGACCCTGATCTCAGCTGTGGGAATGACAATTTTTTTTTTGAGATATTCAGGCTTGATCGAGGCGTTAGACAGTGCAACGCGACCTTTGGGCAGCGGTAAAACTGCGGCACCGGTTTTTGTGTCAGGAGCAAGCGAACCTTTGATTGTGAAATCAAGGCTCATGTTGCCCTCGGGCTGATACTGCCGGATCAGATCGTGATACTCTTTGGGTGCGAATTTAACCAGGTTTTTCAAAACCAGGGGGGAGCTCTTGATCTTTAAATCATAGTTCAATGCTGAGAAGTTTTTCAGGATACCTGAAGCATTAAGAGTGCCATCAGGTGTTTTGACACTGAGCGTTAACAACTCCACCTGGTCCGGCTTGGCTGAAGCTGTTGCCTGAAGGGAGATTTCCCCCGGGTAATAATCCGGGGCCTTGGTCTTGAGTGAAATAGAGGTGAATTCAGCAGAGTAGTCGAGGCGAGGCTGTCCATTTGTGCCTTTAAGACTTCCATTGGCCGCAGCCGAAAATCCGATGGTGCCGGAAAGCTGGAAATCCTTGCCTGTCTGTTCCCGCAGAGAGGGGTAATACTTTTCTATCAGCGCGACAGTGGTCGAATTAACAGGGAAGGAGGCGCATTCGGTCGTTACGGAAAACAATCCGTCAGAATCGATGTTCTGAATCCGTGCTGATGATTTGAATTTCCCGCCGAGCAGTTCGAACGAAAGATCGCTTGTCGTCAGGTTCATGTTTTCCATCTTCAGGGTTCCGTTGATGCCGGAGATCTTTTCATTGATCTGAGGAATGAATACTGAAGCCCCTGAAAGGTTGATGTCACCTCGGATCATGGTTCTTCCTGCGTCTAAGAGCCCGGATGTGGTCAGATCGAGGTCAGCGCTTCCCCCAGCGGCCAGCAGGTCTTTTTTTACAGGCAGTTGAGCGAGGTCAACTCCTTTAGCAGAAAGCTTGATGACACTGTCTCTGGATTTGAGATCTAAGCTGGCGTTGAAATCAGCCTTTGAACCTGTGACAAGAAATGAGCCGTCAGAAATGAGCTGGTTATCGACAAAGGAGATTCTGGCGCTGATTTTTTCCACTTCAATGTCTGAACGAGCGAGGTATGAACTAAGACCGGGATCTAAATATACAGCTGTTCCGTTGCGGATGGAGATGTCCTGAAAATCGATCTGGAAATCAGTACTTGAAGCGGTCAGGCAGCAGAGCGCCAGCGGTTGATTGGGGGGAAGTTCAGTTGTGAGATCGGAAAAATTGAAATTCCCGTCAGCATGTTTGTGAATGTTGATGACAGGTGCGTCAAGCATCAATTCTGTGATATTGAAACGCTTCTGCATGATTCCTGAAAGTGAAAGGCGTAATGACAAGCGATTGCATGAAACGAAAACCTGTTCCGAATGGAGGTCATTGACAACAACTTGTTCCAGGTCCACAGATGGCGGGAAAAGGCCGATCCCAAGGCTGCCGACCGTAACACTGCGATTAAGAGTCGATGAAAGATGGGCTACAGCGAGATCCCGGAATTTTTCGCGGGGAACCATGTACACGATTGCGGCAAGTGCCAGAAAAACGGTGAGCAGCAAAAAACTAAGGACAATCAGAAGTTTCTTCATAACAATATACCCTCGGTACTCTTTTATTGATGTTGCAGGTAACTTCATAACTGATGGTGCCGATGATATCGGCCATGTCAAAGGCATCAAAGATCAGGCTGGAACTCCGGCCCATTACAATCACCGGCTCACCGGGTCCGAACTGCGGATTGGGACCGACATCAATCATGATCTGGTCCATAGTCACTCGACCGACCTGAGGATAGAAATGGTCGCGGATGATCACCCGGCCTTTGCCTGAAAGGCGGCGACTGTAACCATCTGCATAGCCGATTGGAAGAACCGCGATACAGGTTTCCTTTTCCACTATATGCGTGCGTCCGTAACTGACAGGTTCCCCGGGGTGAAAGCGTTTGATGAAGTTGATGCGGCTGATCAGGGTCATCACCGGTTCGATTCCTATGGTGCTGGTAACCTCGCGAGAAGGAGGATACCCGTAAAGCATGATTCCCGGCCTGACCATGTCCATGTATGAAACAGGAAGGTCCATGATGGCGCCGCTGTTGGCCATGTGCTTCAGAGGTATGTTCAACCCGTTTTCCGCTAAAGTCGTGCACACTCCCTGGAACAGTTTGAGCTGTTCAAAGGCAAATGTCTTGTCTTTAGAATCGGAATCGGAAAAGTGGCTGAAGATACCCTCTAATTTAATGTTCTTCAGATTGGAGACTTCAATGATATCTTTGATTACCGATTGGAGAGGAAAGCCGATTCTGCCCATGCCTGTGTCGACCTTCACATGAATACCGGCGACTGTGTTCAGCGATCCGGCCACGCGATCTACTTCTCTGGCAAAGGCTTTGTCCGCGACTGTCAGTTTGATACCATACTGCAGGGCAGGCATGA
>JAQTRI010000331.1 GCA_028711905.1 Candidatus Wallbacteria bacterium
ACTGCCGTCCGGGCACAGCAGCATGGGTAAAAACAATGCTGCCAGCAAAACTGCGAACAGGATGTCAGTCTGCGGTTTATTTGCCATATATAGATCATATCAAGGATGCCTGCGCGATTAAATCTGTTTTTTCAAAACCACTTCACCGCAGACTTTAGGAACCTTCTGGAGATACAGGGCAGGAAACAGATTTCGATTGCCGATTCCTGATTCCTGGTTATAATTAAAAGAAAACAGGGCACAATTCTATGCCCTTCATGCAGCGGGGGTAAGCCGGATGAACCACAGGTGGATTAAGTTCTCTGCTTTTTTGTTTTTCTTCTTCTGCCGATGCACTCAGGCAGCCAATTTCATCGCTCTCGCCGATGACAGCGGTCTGTCCAACAAGGACACTTATGAATTCGTGGACCTGATGAAAGGCATGGGCTGGACCTGCGACGGCATGCACGAGAATGAAAACATCAAGCACGCCCATTTCAATCCTGCGGCCCCTACCGACATGGTGCGCTTTTCCGGCCACGGCAATGAGGGATCCGTTGCCTGGGGCGATGACAATAACATGGATTTCATCGAATGCCAGCAGATCACCGGTAAAAATGTGCGCCATCTGGTGTTCAGTTCCTGCTTAGTGGTGCAGCCGAAAATCTGGGAACGCTGCTTCTCATCTGACGGATTGCTGGAAAGCGTGTGCGGATATTACACTGTCGGCTTGGACGAGATCGATGAGATCGTCAACCGCAATTTCTGCGAAGAACTGAAAGGCTACAAACCCGGGGTTGATTCCGGTGACCGCGTAGTGACCGCCTGGAAGAACGCCCAGCATTTCGAGCCTTACACCATTCCTTCTGACTGCTGCAGATGGGCGGCTCAGACTGCCACGCACTATTACAAATATGGCAATGATTCCCCGACTCCATCGCCATCACCCTCGCCCTCACCATCGCCATCGCCTTCACCGTCTCCATCACCTTCGCCAAATCCTTCTCCAGCACCCAATCCGGGTCCATGTCCAAGTCCTTCACCATGTCCGAATCCCTCTCCTAATCCCTCTCCTAATCCCAATCCCTACGGGCCCGAACCAGTACCATTTCCCTGGCCCGGTCCCTTCCCGAATCAGCCTGTCAGCCCGGTTCCTCAGCCTGTGGCACCGGTTAATCCTCCTTCTCAAAACGACATCCAGCAGCTGATCAACGACTATCTGCAGAATCTGCTTGCAAGAAGAGATACAGCGGCAGATATTTCTTTCGCTCTGAGGATAACAGCATCGCCTGACCGCTCAAGCATGAAGTGGACCCGTGATTCAGGTATGAAGGTCAGGTCGCTCGATTCAGGAGCGGTGTTCGCATCAGTTCATGACCGGAATCTTCCTTTTGACGGAACACCGGAGCAGGCCCTGGAAACAGCCATAGCTTTTATTGAGATTCACGGCGGCCTGCCTGCTGATGCTGTTTTGCGTAAGATCGTTCCTGTCACACGCACTGATCGCACGGGTTATACTGAGATCATCAATTACTACATCTGTTTTACCCGTGTTATTGATGGCATGGAAATCTCGGGCATGCGCGGAGACGGCATTTCACTGCTTGTCGGATCTGACGGTGTTGTTTCATACACCAGAATCTGGCGCAACCTTACCGCTGAGCGTACCCGAAATACCGATAATTTTATCGGCCAGGCTGAAGCCATTGCCGCTGCAAACATTTCCTACACGATTAGATCCGGCAGGGAAGGACAGCTCGCAGGATGCGTGGCCGGTTATTTCTCCCCGTCCTTTGACGAAGATTCCGCGGTTGTAATGCGGCCCTGCTGGCACTGCTATTTCATGGACGGCAATGTGCTGCATGTGGATGCGGAAACCGGGGAAATGATCTGATGCAGTTCTAAAGAGCGGACAAGCGTGGAAGCGGCGCAATCCCGCATAAACGCATTACCGCTTTAACACATTTATGCTTTCCCAAAGACTGAATCTTTACTTCAATAAACCCTGTCCTCGTTCAGCATGCACATGCGACTCAAAGGCCAGTAACGCAAAAGCGCTTTACCGCGCAGGTTTTTGGCTGGAAGATAGCCCCAGAAACGGCAGTCGCTGCTGTTGTTGCGGTTGTCTCCCATTACAAAGTACGAGTTTTCAGGTATCTGCCTTCTGGAAACGGACCCAAACATGTATTCCTTTAAATATGGCTCATCCAGCGGTTCGCTGTTAATGTAAACCTTGCCCTTTTCAGCGCTGATGGTTTCACCCGGCAGGCCGATCAGGCGCTTGACCCAGTAATTTCCGTCCACTGGTGAGATAAAGATGACGATATCGCCCCTGGCTGGTGGTTCAGTGACAAAAGCCAGCTTATTGCCGAACAGCCGGTCTCCGATCAGCAGCGTATTTTCCATGGACCCGCTGGGGACATAGTATGCCTGCACGACAAAAGCATTGAGAATCAATACGAACACAAGCGGAGCGAACGAAAAATTAAATGCCGACCCGACCCAGAATGCGATTCTATCCTTTTTTTTGCGGTAAGCCGGGGTTTCGATCTTATTGGTCAAAAGACGCATTACAAGTTTCCCGGCCAGATCACCTGGTAATTCATTAAAAATCGAGATTATTCTCTTGATCAGCCCGCTTATCATTTTCAGCTCCAAGCCAGATTGTAGCATCTTTGCGCAAAAAAATCACTAACAGCAATAATCAATTATTTAATCGGATTTCATTGATAATTTTTGAGATGCTGTTCAGCCTGAACTCAATGGAATTGAGAATCCAGAACTGGAAATGAGCGATTTTTGTCTGCAGATGTATCATCCAGATAACTTTGATAGACACCAGAAACACTCCGAGCTGAAGAGAGAAGAATCCAGGCAGCTTGTGGTCCACAGTGTTGAAATGCCTGTAAATGTCCATCATGAACAACCAGAACATGATTCCCACGAAAACATAGTTGAATAAAGTTTCGCGCCATCCTGTCAGACTGCCGCCGATAGATCCAAGCACTTTTCTGATATTGTCCTTTTCCCTGCGGTACTCCTCCAGCTCTTCCACCAGAAGATGAATATCATGGTTTTCCATGTTTCCCCCATAAAATATAGTCTCGCATCGCATCCAGTATAACCTGAATCAAGGTCAGGGGAAACAGGCTGTTCCACACCACGGTCTTTTGTACACATTCCAAGTGGTGTGCTATCATTCCTGAATGAAAAAGGATTTCCTTAACACTGTCCCGCTTCCGGGAACTGATCTGAATCTGCGCCTGGAAGAGGACCACCTTTTTGCCGGCAACCTTCCGGCCATCCTGGAAAACGCCGATGCCATCAGAAACGATCCGGATTTCTACTTCTGCACATTCGGCAGCGCTTTTGTGTCAAGCCCTCAGCAGCAGCCTGAGGGCATGATCCCTCTGGGCGCGCTTCTTGATCTGTGGGAAGACGATCTTCTGATCGATGGCTGCCTTCAATGCGGCAGCGATGTTTTCATTATTGGAAGCAGCGCATCTCCTGGTATAGGCAATGCCTGGGGTTACTGCGGAACCTGCGGGGTTTACAACAGCTATCCGGGGTGTCTGGATCACATCTCGCTTCTGCATTCAGCTCTGGCCAGAATCTCCAGAACCCATACCGGCAGATGGAAAAACGCATCAGTTTTCCCCACCCGCCGGACCCCGTCCCTGAACGAGGTTCTGCTCTTTCTGGGAATCCGGAGCGGAAACTGAGATTGAATTGGAGGTTTTCAAGTGAATTCAAAACCTGAAAGTGCCAAAAAATCCCTTAACCCAATGGTTTTTATTGGTCTTTTAACTCTGCTGATCTGGGGCGGGGATCTGCTTTCTATTGTCCTTTCATTTTCCCAGAAAGACATCTGGTGGACACCTCCTAAACTCGCTCCTTCATACCAGGAATCCAGATCCAGGGTTCAGGTGTATCTCAAGGGAGAAAAGCTGGAAGCAGTGCTTTCATCCGGCAGTTTATCCTTAGCAGGAAAGAGTGGGCAATGGGAAACCGTCAAACCTGAAGACTTTCGCATTCGTTTTAACAACTGGGAATCAAGGCGCGCAAGCCTTTTCAAGCATTTATCTATTTTGACACCATTTCTGACAGCAGGGTTCTTTTTTTTGATTCTGGGTCTTTTTTTCGAAGTGCGGCGCAAACAAAAATCCGGAACAGATCGCGATTGACGGGACTATTTAACTGGAATAGGCTGATAGCCCTTCCTCGCAAAAACATGGGGGTCAGGGCTTGCTCTGTTTCCCACTCTGTTTCCTTTACGAGGCTTTTTTCAGAAGTTTGTATGGAGTGATCTCTTCCAACTCCTCTGAAAGGCATGACTTCTGTTCTTCCAGATCATAATCATTCTGAAGGCCAAGCCAGAACTGAGGCGAGTTTCCGAAAAATCTGGAAAGCCTGAGTGCAGTATCAGCCGTGATCCTGCGTTTTTTCCTGATGATCTGCGAAATTCTGGTCTGTGGCATGAGAGTGCCTTTGGACAGCATGTATGAGGTAATGCCCATGGGAAAC
>JAQTRI010000020.1 GCA_028711905.1 Candidatus Wallbacteria bacterium
AGATCCTTTCAGAAGACCTGATCAATCGGATCGCCGCCGGAGAAATCATCGAACGGCCGGCCAACATCGTCAAGGAACTGCTGGAAAACTCCATCGACGCTGGAGCGAACCGGATTGTCATTGAGATCAAGGACGGCGGAAGAAAGGTGATCCAGGTGACAGACAACGGTCATGGAATGAAGGACGAGGACCTGCTGATGGCTTTCGAGCGTCACGCCACATCAAAGATCTGCACAACTGAAGATCTTTATCGCATCAATACGCTCGGGTTCAGAGGCGAGGCCCTGCCTTCGATCGCCAGTGTTGCCAAGGTGGAGGTTTTCACAAAAGAACCCGGGAATAATGTCGGTAACTATCTGCGCATTGAAGGCGGTGACCTGAAAAAGATCCAGCAGATGAACTGCTCGGCAGGCACTTGCATCCTTGTCAGGGACCTTTTTTACAATACCCCCGGCAGGCACAAGTTTCTCAAGTCCATCTCAACAGAGAATCACTTTATTGTGGAAGTCGTTCTGCGTTACATCCTCGGTTACCCGGAACTGCAGTTTACATTGATAAACAACAACCGTGTGGTATTAAAGACACCTGAAAGTTCAACTCTGGAAGAAGCGGCTAAAATGGCTTTTGGAGCAGAAGCGGAAAACCAGCTGCTCGAAGTGAACTTCAACGCTGAAGATTATCCCCTGAGAATCAGAGGCTTCCTGTCCAGGCCGGTACTGAATTTTCCCAAATCCACGAATGTCTACTTTCTGGTGAACAGGCGCTATATCCGCAGCAAGATGCTGCTCGCCGCCCTGCTGGAAGGATACCGCGGCTATCTGATGGTCAACAAATATCCGGCGGTCGTGCTGAACCTGGAACTCAATCCGGAACTGTTCGATGTCAATGTGCATCCGGCAAAAACCGATGTCCGTTTCGAAAATGAAAAAGCTGTATACGCGGAACTTCTGAAAGCCATTTCTCAGGCCCTGACCCGCAGTCATTCCTTTCTGGAAACCCCTGTAAATATCGAGCGGGAAAAACCCTCTTGTTCTCCGAGCGGATCTGCGCAGCAGGCCCTTTTTCTCTCAAATGAGGGAGCAACATCAGATGGAGCGACACGCCTCAGCGGGCACATTCCGCTTAGACCTGATTTCAAGCCCGAAACCGTCACCGAACACCTGAGTTTCTCCAAAGCCCGCATCATCGGCCAGTTTAAATCCAGTTTCATCCTGTGTGAAATAGGCGATGATCTCCTTTTGATCGACCAGCACGCAGCTCATGAAAAAATCATGTTCGAAACATTGAGAGAGATGTATATGACCGGCAGCGGTTCTCAGCCGCTCCTGATTCCTGTGGTCAAGGAATTCCCTCTGCCTGTAAAAAACGCCCTTCTGGAGCGCAGGGAAGGGCTGTCCAGAGCAGGATTAGTTATTGAAGATTTCGGAGGGAGCAGTCTCAGAATCCTGGAAATTCCAGCCTTTGTCAATCAAAAAGAGGTGGAAGTCCTTTTCTCCATTCTTAAACAGGAATTTGTGGAGAATTGTGACTTGTTCAAGGAAGAAATGATTAAAGTGATTGCCTGCCACAGGGCGGTGAAAAACGGTGACCCTCTTCGCGAAGACGAAGTGGCGGCTCTTCTCAAAGGCATGGAAAAGCTGAAAAATCCTTTTTTCTGCCCGCACGGCAGGCCGGTAGTGCAGAAAATCGGTTTCAAAGCTGTTGAGCGGCTTTTCGGACGCACCTGAGCATAGAACTTTGCCGACAAGTGAATTCGCATGTCCATGACGGAAGACCATAGTGTTTAGGGAGGATTGATGTACACAGCGCTCCTGTTTATTTTATTAGCCTGGTGCCGGGCAGCTGAAGCAGATGGCCTGATTGTCATCCCTGAGAGAATTTTTCCTGATGTTCCGGCCTATCTCACCCTGAAAAAGCATGTTGTTGATATCGAGATACAGGAAAACCACGCGCGCACCAAAGTCGATGAGGTGTTCCGCAACCCCAGTTCCAGAAGACTCGAGGGTATTTATATTTTCCCACTGCCACCCGGTGCGCAAATCAGGGAATTTTCCTTTGAAATCAACGGAAAATTGCAGCAGGGGGAAATTCTGGAGAAAGACCAGGCCCGCAGAATCTATGAAGATATCGTCAGGAATCTCAAGGATCCTGCTCTTCTGGAGTATTACGATCACAACCTGTTCCGCGTTTCGATATTTCCGATCGAACCGGGTGAGGATAAACGAATCGTGCTGTCTTACAATGAATTGATCCCTGTCGATGAAAATACGATTCGTTACAGCTACCCGCTGCGCATCGAGCGCAATGCCGGGGGAATGATCGAAGAATTGCGGATCAGGATGAACATCCGCCAGATCAACGGCATTTCAGGGGTATACTGCCCGGATTTCCGCGTTACCAGCGAAAGCCTCTCGACCAGCGAAATCACTGTGTCTTTCGCGTCTCAGAACTATCCCCCGGAAAAAGACTTCGTTGCCTACATCGCAACCGGAGACAGCAGGTTGCGTCCCTCTTTCATCAGCTATCGGGAAAAAGAACACGACTATTTTCTGATCAATATTTTCCCACCTTCCGGACGCGCTTCCCGCCCCATTTCCAAAGAAATCGTCTTTGTGCTGGACAGTTCCGGCAGCATGCAAGGGGAAAAGTTTGAGCAGGCTAAGTCCGCCCTGGGCTTCTGCCTGCGGAGTCTGGAACAGGGTGATTTCTTCAATCTGCTGATCTTTGCCAGCACTGTCAGAGTTTTCAGTGAAAAGGCCATTCCCAATGATCAGAAAAGCATCGAACAGGCAACAGCTTTTCTGGATGAAAGCCGCGCCATGGGCGGCACTAATATTTCCGGGGCCCTGGCAGCCGGGCTGTCTTCTTTCCGCAGCATGGATCTTCCGAGTTATTTAGTCTTCATTACCGATGGCGAGCCAACTGTAGGATTAACTGATCCTGACGATATTTTAAAATCAGTGAAAAAGAAAGATCTCCAGAAAATAAGAATTTTTGCTCTAGGTATAGGGGCAAGCCTGAATGCATCGCTGCTCGACCGCCTTGGCGGGGAAAACGGCGGGCTCAGCGAATACCTCGATGAGACAGAAAACCTGGAACTCAAGATCTCCTCATTTTATCGCAAAATCGCCAGTCCGGTACTGACCGGAGTCTCGCTTTCCACCTCCCCGATCGCAGAGATTCTTCCGGAAACTCTGCCTGATCTTTTCGCCGGATCTCCTTTGACAATAGTTGGCCGCAGCAGACACACGCAATCAATGAAAGTCCATCTGACCGGCACTGAATGGGGAAAAACCATCGAAATTTCGGAAGAGTTTTCTCAAATCGGAGCGGATAACCGCACTGATTTCCTGCCTGTGCTCTTTGCGCAGCGAAAAATCGCCTGGCTGATGGACCAGATTCGCCGCAATGGTGCCAGTCCCGAGCTTATCGAAGAGGTCAAAAGTTTAGCCTTGAAATTCGGGGTAGTCACCCAGTACACATCCTTTTTAGTCACTGAAGACCGGCCCCTTGATTCCCGCCGCAGGCTGGAAAACGCACTCAGCCCTCAGACCGGCGCCTCAGGAGTGTCGCTGAGCAAGTCCATTAACAGCTTGAGGGAGCTGAGCACTGACCGTGAATGGGAGAGGGAGGCTCAACGAATCGGCATGAAAACGGCTGGAGATAAAACATTTGTCAACAAAGATGGGATCTGGCAGGACACAGGATGGATAAAAGACATGAAAATATTGAAGATCAAAGCTTACAGCGATGAATACTTCAAGCTCATGCGTGATTATCCCGAAGCCGGGCGCTTCCTGGCCATCGGAGACCGTTTACTTGTGGTGATCGGTAATGTCGCTTACCGGATCGAATGATTCTCTGATCCCGGTGATTCTGGCGGCCGGAGAGTCCCGCCGCATGGGTTTTCCCAAGGCTGTGGCTATGATCAATGGTCGCACCTGCGCCTCGATTGTGATCTCCAATTTGCGCCAGGCCGGATTCGATTCCTCGATTTTTCTTGTTCTGGGATGCAATTTCGAGAAAATTTCTGATTTTTTTCTGAATGTCAGAAATCTGGAAATCGTACGCAACCACAACTGGGAACGGGGACCCCTTTCCTCCCTGAAAGCTGCGCTTAGAGTGATTGAATCCAGGGGGATGTCCCGAACAGGTTTACTCCTTTATCCTGTAGACCATCCGTTTGTCCAGGCTTCAACTCTTTCACGGCTCCTGAGCTCACACCTGGATTTACCGCAGAAGATCATTATTCCGATCTATCATGCCCGGCGCGGACATCCAGTGGTTTTTCCGTCCATTCTGTTCCGGGAATTGATCGATGCTCCTGAAGAAATCGGCGCCAGATTCGTCACCAGGCAGCATACTGAACTTATCTTAGAAATACAGGTATCTGATCCGGGAGTGCTGAAAAATTGCAACAGCCCCGCCGATCTTTTAACAGAAAGCGATTGAAAAATTCTGCCTGATCAATTACAATCAACAATTGGAGGCGTGAATCCCGCGCCATTGCTGTTTGTTTTTTATTTCTGATCAGGAGGGTAGAAGTTGGCAGACTGGTCCAATATAAAAGTAGAATCCGCTCACGACAGACGCAAAAAAAGAACCGACCGTCTTAAGCAGGAAAAGTTCGACAAAGAAAAGCAGCATAAAAAATCCCAGATCACTGTAGTGATTCTGGCTGCAGTCATTCTGGTCAGCATAGTCGTGATTTCGATCATAGCGTTCAACATGTTCAACTCCCAGAAAAAAGAAGAAGTCCTCAGCCGGATCATCAGCGGCAGCTTCAGGGACATCAAAGGCAAGATCGAGGTTAACAAGAAAAGCATCGGCTTTTTTGACATTTACGAAGAAGACATGGTCCTTCAGGAAGGAGACGGTGTCCGCACCGGGCCGGATTCTTCCCTCCGCATCGACTTTTCCAATACCGCATATGTAAAGCTGTTCAGCGGCAGCACCGCATTTCTCGAGAAACTCGCCATGCGCAAACCAGCCAATCCGGAAAACTCGCCGCTGGACATTCAGTGGAAACTTGAGGAAGGCTGTTTTGTTTTTTCTCTCCCCCGCGTTGATGGAGATGTTTCCGTCAGCTGCATATACGGCACCTTGACAGCTGATTCAGGGGCCAGATGTGTGGCCAAGCTGGAAACAGGTAAAAGCCCTGCCGACCTTGCCGCTAAAAAGCCGGTTCGTGTAATCGTGCAGAGCGGGACCGCAACCTTCCGAAATAAACTTGGTACCAAGAGTATCCGTCTTAAAACATATGAAGAGGTCTTCATCTGGGAAGAAGAAGGATTCCTCAAAAACAGCAAGCCGGAAATCACCAATCCCGGTACAGAACCCTTTTAAACACTGGGCAGCATTGCACAGCCAACACTCCGGAGGTCTTATGGATCACGAAAAAGATAACCGTCCCTGTTCCGAAAACACAGTTGATTTCAGCGCTACCTTGAATCTGCCGAAAACAACTTTTCCCATGAAAGCTAATCTGCCCCAGAAAGAACCCGAAACACTCGGTTTCTGGGATAATATTCACTTGTACGAAAAGGTGATGTCTCTGAGAAAAGGGAAAGAGCGGTTTGTTTTTCATGACGGCCCCCCCTATGCCAACGGACACATCCACATCGGCACAGCTCTGAACAAGGTTCTCAAGGACATAGTGGTCAAATACAAAAGCATGAAGGGATTCCATGTCCCATATACTCCTGGGTGGGACACCCACGGGCTGCCGATCGAACTCAAAGCCATGGAACAGTTGAAAGGCGAAACAGATCCGCTCAAGATCAGGACTGCCTGTCGTGAATACGCCGCAAAATTCCAGCGCATTCAGCAGCAGGAGTTCGTCAGGCTGGGTACATTGGCCGACTATAGCAATCCTTACCTTACATTTGACAGAAATTTCGAGGCCAGGGAACTGGAAGTTTTTCTGAAAATGGTGGAAAAAGGCTATGTTTTCCGTCGGTTGAAACCGATTTACTGGTGCCCGCGCTGTGTTACTGCCTTAGCTGAGGCGGAAATCGAGTATGACGATCACAAGGCTCCTTCCATTTTCGTCAGATTTCGCATGCAGACACCACCACCGGGAATCAAGGGGCCTGTCTATGCAGTGATCTGGACTACCACCCCATGGACTATTCCAGGCAACACGGCCATCTGCCTGCATCCCGACTTTGATTACGCAGTGTTCCGTCATGGAGATGACGCCTATCTGGCGGCCGAAAGCCTGATCCCTTCAGTGGCAAAAGCATCGGGCTTTGATCCGTTAAATTGCATCATCGAAAAAAAGTTCAAGGGTCGCGAACTCGAGGGATTGAAAGCCTTGCACCCGTTTATAGAAAGAGAATCTCCCCTGATCCTCGGAGATCATGTGACACTGGACACCGGTTCCGGTTGCGTGCATACCGCACCGGGACACGGCATAGAGGACTACCAGGTCGGGCTCAAGTATTCCCTGCCGGTCCTGTCCCCTGTCGATGATCGGGGCAGGTTCACAGCAGAGTTCGAGCTTATGCAGGGAGTTCATGTGGAAGAAGCCAATGCCCGTATTGTAGAGCTTCTGCGTGATAAAGGCGCGCTCTTGCAGACTGAGGAGATCACACATTCCTATCCCCACTGCTGGAGATGCAAAAAACCTGTGATTTTCCGGTCTACCCCTCAATGGTTTATCAGAGTCGAAGACGGCTCTCTTCGCAAAAACTGTCTCGAGGCCTGCGACCATGTCCGATGGGTTCCTTCTTTCGGCCACTCGCGCATCACTTCCATGCTCCGGAACAGGCCGGACTGGTGCATTTCCCGCCAAAGGGTCTGGGGTGTGCCGATCCCGGCTTTTTACTGCCTGCAATGTCAGGAAGCACTGCTTGAGCCGGCCGTGATCTCGAAAGTTATCGAGCGTGTGAGAAAATTCGGTACTGACTGCTGGTGGACAGACGATTTTTCCACTTTCCTTCCCAAAGAATACCGCTGCCCGCATTGTGGAAGTGGTGATTTCCGCAAGGAACAGGATATCTTCGATGTCTGGTTCGACTCAGGCACATCACACTGGGTGGTTTTAGGTCTCTGGCCTGATCTGGCATGGCCTGCAGACCTGTTCCTGGAAGGGTCGGATCAGCACCGCGGATGGTTCCAGACATCCCTGCTCACATCCGTAGGCGCTTTTGACGCCGCTCCTTACCGCACAGTGCTCACTCATGGATTCGTGGTCGATGGCGAGGGCCGCAAGATGTCCAAGTCCATAGGCAATGTCATGGCCCCGGAAGAAGTGATCAGTAAATACGGAGCCGATATCCTGCGCCTGTGGGTGGCGTCAAGCGATTATCACGATGACATCAGAATTTCCAAGCAGATCATGTCTCAAAACGCAGATGCTTACCGCAAGATCCGCAACACGATCCGCTTCCTGCTGGCCAATCTTTATGACCAGTCCAATGACAGATTCTTCGACTATGGCACAAACGCGGTTGCTTTCAATGCCAGGGTCGATCTGGACCGCTACATCATGCTCAAAATGTCTGACCTTCTTCACGATGTGGAGAACTGCTATGAAAGTTACGAGTTTTACCGTATTCTGCAGAAGATCAACAATTTCTGCGCCACAGACCTGAGTTCTTTTTACCTCGACATCGTCAAGGACAGACTCTATACATCGCGAACAGATTCCCCCCTCCGCAGAAGCGCTCAGACCACGATCCACGAAATCCTGAATACGCTCCTGATACTCATCGCCCCTGTTTTGAGCTTCACTGCCGAAGAAGCGTGGTCGCACCTTCCGGGGGACAAGCCGGAGAGTGTTTTCCTGGCAGACTGGCCGGTGGTCTGTGTCGAGAATGATGAACAACTGCGTGAGCGCTTCGACTTTTTCGCTTCAATCAAGGCCGAAGCCGGCAAAGCCCTTGAAGAAGCGCGTGCCGGAAAGTTGATCGGTCATTCCTTAGATGCATCTGTCGAGATATTTTGCGCCTCACCCCCGGATTATCTAAAAGAAAGCTTAGACACTCTCCGCCAGGTCCTGATTGTTTCCGCCGTGAAAATTCTGGATCAGGCTTCAGATGATTCCTCTGCCTCCTGGGATGAGAAGAAGAACTTCCAGTTCTCAGTGCGTAAAGCTTCGGGCAGCAAATGCCCGAGATGCTGGCAGTACAGCGAGTTGCAGAATCAGGGACTATGCGCCCGATGCTTCCGCGAGACTAAGGTGTGATCCGGGCAATAGAATTTCTGCTGCTCTATTCCCTTCTTTCGGTTTTAGCCATCGCAGGGATCATTTTTATCTGGCCGGTTTTCCTGGTCAGGCATGCATGGACTCTCCTGCGAAACGGTCTGCCGACCCTTGCCCCGGCTGCTGTGCTTCTGGCCTGCGATATCGCGAGCAAACAGATTGCCACCGACAAACTGGCCAACCGTCCTGCAGTCCCGCTGGTTGAAGGCCTTTTGTCCCTTGAGTACACCCGTAACTACGGGGCCGCATTCGGTATTTTCCAGCATCAGCAATGGCTGTTCGTTCTGGTGGCTGTCACAGCCGGAATCATAATCTTCATTCTCAGCATCAATGGACAGCCCAAGCCTGCTTATTTGAGAGTCGCTTACGGGTTTCTTCTCAGCGGAGCTCTCGGCAATCTCCGTGACCGTGTTTGTTTCGGGTTCGTGATCGATTTCATTCACTTGAAAGGTTTTCCGGTCTTCAATGTAGCGGACCTGTCCATCGACATCGGACTGGGATTGATTTTCTGGTATATTCTTAACGAGGAGAAACGAGCATGCATCCGGAAATCGTCAGATTAGGCCCGCTTACAATCTATTCATACGGTGTCATGATCGCTCTGGCATTTATCGCAGCAATACTGCTTTCCCTGAAAAACTTCCGCCGCATCGGCAGAACCGATGAAATGGTGTACGACCTGGCACTGGTAATTATGGTTTCTTCCCTGATCGGAGCCAGACTGTGCTATGTGCTGGTAAGTTTCAGTTATTTTCTCAGGCAGCCACTTGAGATCTTCATGGTATACAAGGGCGGTCTGGTGTATTACGGTGGCTTTGTCGGAGCCCTTGTCGGCGGTTACATATGGGTACGCATCAGGAAGGAACGCTTTCTCAATCTGGCTGATGTCGTAATGCCTTCACTGGTGCTGGGCCAGGCACTGGGCCGCATCGGATGCTTTTTCAACGGCTGCTGTTATGGTCAAAGGACAGAGGGAATTTTTGGTATCGTTTTTCCTTCACTCGGGGACCATGTCCCTCGCCTGCCGACACAACTCATTGAGAGCTTTTTCTGCCTGACGCTGTTTTTGGTGCTGCAGCGTGTTTTCAGTCGCAGAAGATTCGAGGGGCAGGTTGCCGGGCTGTACTGCCTGCTCTACGGCGGCGGGCGTTTTCTTATCGAGTTTCTGCGTGATGACCCCCGCGGTCCGTCACTTCTGGGGATTTTTTCAGTGTCGCAATTTATCAGCCTGCTGGTGGTCGCTGCCGGTTCCTGGCTTCTACTGCGCAGGAAAAAAAGAAGTGCAGAGAGTCGTGTCTGACAAAGTAAGCCTTATTCTGCTGTTACTCTTCACCCTGTGTTCCGGTTGCGGTCGTCAAACACAGTCCGATCAACTTTCACCCCCGCAGCCGGTTAAGTTGGAAACACTTCCTGCGATCTGTCTGGGAGACTCTTTAGTCATCAGCACCAACACAGATCTGAAAACCCTTAATCCCCTGAACTCCCTTGACGACACTTCCAACCAGATCATGGGGCTGATCTTCAATGGTGTTATCGGAATCGATAAGTACGACAAGCTCTGTGGCGATCTGGCAGAAACCTGGGAAGTCTCTGAAGACCGGAAAACAGTGACTTTCTTTCTTCACGAAGGTATCAAATGGCATGACGGCCATGAATTCAGCGCCAGAGATGTACTTTTTACCTTCAATCTTCTAAAAGATCCGGACACAGAATCGGCTATCAAGGAATTCGCATCCCCGCTGCAATCGATTGAAATCGTTTCCAGTCTTATATTCAAGGCTCACTTCAGCGAACCGTATTACGAATCCCTGGCGATTTTTCTGACAGGCATACTGCCAGAGCACCTGTTTTGTGACGAAGACATCAACACCTCAGGACTGCATATGCACCCCGTAGGCACCGGCCCCTTCCGCTTCACAGAGTGGTCGCCCAACGAACAGATTGTACTTGAGGCATTCCCCGATTATTTCGGCGGCAGACCTTTTCTTAAACGCTATATTGTAAAAATCATGGCTGATTCTTCAATGGCTTTTCTGGCGCTCAAACGGGGAGACATTGATCTGCTGGGGCTGAACCCCGATCAATACACCAAGCAGTCCGATGATCAGTTCAAAGAGCAGTTCAATATTTTCGCTTATTCAAGAGCCAGGAGTTACGCATTTCTCAGTTATAACTGCACAGCAGGCACGCTCAACAATGTAAAAGTCAGAACCGCCCTGACTATGGCAGTGAACCGCGATTCCATCATCAGGGATGTTCTTCACGGTTTCGGCAAAAAGATCAGCGGACCGTTCCCTCCCGATTCGTGGCCTTATGACAAGTCGATCGATCCTCTTCCCTATAATCCGGACCAGGCCAGATCCTTGCTGGCAGAAGAAGGAATATCCGACTCGGACGGGGACGGCTTTCTTGACCATGACGGCAAGATCTTTTCTTTAAGACTTTTCACAGTCAACGGCAATGAAAGCTATATGCTGAGCGCTAAGATGATCGAGCACTTCTGGAGCGCACTTGGCGTTAAAGTCGATTTTCAGCCCAAGGAATTCAGTAGTCTTCTCGACATCATTCAGCAGAGGGAATACGACACCCTGATCCTTGGGTATGTCTATGGATTCAACTTCAATCTCACAGACCTCTGGCATTCATCCATGATCCCGGACAACAGCACAGGGGTCCGTGGCCTGAACATGATGGGCTTTTCGGACAGCAGAGTGGATGAAATCATCGATTCACTGAAAAGCGAGTTCAACGAATCCTCCCGGCTGCGCTTATATCAAGAACTGCACGCTATTGTTCACCGCGAACAACCCCAGCTCTTCCTTTTCACGCTCGAATACTTGATCGCAGTCGACAAGCGTTTTCACAATCTGGAACTGTCGCCAACAGGCATTTTCCATAATCTTACCACCTGGTTCGTGCCTGAATTGCTGCAGAAATACAGATAATGTGAGATAATAAAAGCGTTCCGCTCAAGGAGGACGATATGCTGCCAATCAAGGAAATCAGGGAAAACTCCGCTCGTTTCAAGCTGGGGCTGATCAAGCGCGGCCTCTATGATAGTGACACCGACATCCTGGAGGCAGTCGCAAACCCTGACTCAGTACGAGTACCGGCGCTTGATCGTCTGACCGATCTTGACCGCGAGCGCCGTGATCTTCTCTTTCGCGTAGAGGAGGTCAAGCGCTTGAAAAATGAAGCCAGCAAGGACATCGGCCGGTTCAAAAAAGACGGCAAAGACACCTCTGAAATCATCTCCCGCATGCAGAAACTCGGTGATGAGGGCAAGGAAAAGGAAACCCGCCTGAAAGAGGTCGAGGATGAACTGGACAAGCTTGCATGCGTTCTGCCGAACATCCCGGCTGACGATGTTCCGGTGGGAAGAGACGAAAAATCCAACCGTGTTCTGCGCGAGCATGGCACTAAAATTGATTTCGATTTTCAGCCTCTTTCCCATCACGAACTGGGATTGGCTCTTGGAATGATGGATTTCGAGCGAGCCGTCAAGGTCTCAGGCAGCCGCTTTGTCGTGCTCTTTGACGATCTGGCTTTGCTGGAGTGGGCGCTCATGCGCCTGATGATCGACCTGCAGATGAAGCGGGGCTATCGCCTGACCCTGCCGCCATTTCTGGTCAACAGCGCTTCGATGTTCGGCACAGGCCAGCTGCCGAAGTTCGAAGCCGACCTGTTCAAGTGCCGTGACACCGACTATTATCTGATCCCGACAGCCGAAGTGCCGGTCACTAATCTGCATCGCGATGAAATCATGACCGCCTCTCAACTGCCGGTGAAATACTGTTCCTATACTCCCTGCTTCCGCAGTGAGGCCGGATCATACGGCAAGGACATGAAGGGCATGATCCGCCAGCATCAGTTCAACAAGGTGGAACTGGTCAAATTCACGCTCCCTGAGCATTCAGACACTGAACACAATGCCTTGATCAACGATGCCTGTGCAATTTTGGAGACTCTGCATCTTCCCTATCGCATCACACTGCTGTCATCGATGGACATGGGTTTTTCAGCACGCAAATGCTGTGACCTGGAGGTCTGGCTGCCGTCAGAAAATTGCTGGCGCGAAATCTCCTCCTGCAGCAATTTCGGTGATTTTCAGGCCAGGCGGGCCAACATCCGCTTCAGAAGGGACGAGGGCGCGAAACCGGAGTTTGTGCACACCCTCAACGGATCCGGATTAGCCATCGGCAGGACGCTGATCGCTGTGATGGAAACATATCAGCAGCAGGACGGATCAATTAAAATACCTGAGGCCTTAGTCCCATACATGGGCAAAGAGAAGATCACGGGAGTTAACCGATGATCAGCCGCGAAGCCTTGCCGTCAGTGCTGATCACCATTGCCGCAGCCGCTTTTTTCGCGCTTTTCCCACGCAACAGGCTGTGTCGCTTTCTCCTCTGTGTTTCTGTTTCCATTCTCCTGTTTCTGGTGTATTTTTTCCGCGACCCTGCCCGTGAAATCAGTCCGGACGAGAATGTGCTCCTCTCCCCTGCCGATGGCCGGGTGACAGGCATCCGTGAGTGCGGAGATCATCTTCTGGTCCACATCTTCATGTCCCCTCTGGATGTGCACATCAACCGCGCTCCATGCAGCGGTACTGTGCAGCGCATTGAATACAGACCCGGCCGTTTCCTGCCGGCCTATAATCCTCAGGCCGACACAGAAAACGAAAGCAATGAACTGACCATCAGTCGCAATGACGGCATTATCACTGTGCGCCAGATTTCCGGGATCTTAGCCCGCAAGATCGTCTGCCGGGTGAAAATCGGGTCCGATCTGTCGCAGGGTCAGAAGATCGGCATGATCAAGCTCGGCTCCGGCTGTGAGATAACTTTTCCCAGACACTATGCCGTTGCAGTCAGGGAAGGCGATCATGTTCAGGCGGGATTGACTGTCATCGCCGCCAGAACAGATCTTGCTCCGGATAAAAATCCTCCGGTGCAGTAACTCCCCGGATTTTCATTCCACAGGCGGGATGAAATAACCGAGGAAAACACCCCTCACCTGGCCGTTTTCTACCGGCCCCAGGCTGTCGTCCAGTTCGTCCGGATCGGTATTGAGCACATCCAAAAGCCAGAATTTGGCTATACCCCTGATACGGACACAGTCACGCTGAAAAACGCTGTATATACCGGCCGGTTCCTCATCAATATTGGTTTGTTCCATATTGCAGACAGTGGTGCCGTCAGGGTTGACAGTATCAACGATCGGTACCAGCACAACCCTGGATGAGTCTGAATCGTGGCTGTCCCAGGTGCCGGTCTGACCGGACACATTGAAGCTTACTCCGAGGTTAGTCTCAGCCGCCAGGTTGTCTGGAAGGGCGTGCACGATCTTTCCGGGATACAGGAATTTCTCGTACCCGTACTTGATGCCGGCTAAGTATTCTGAAGCGTCCTTGTCCTCAATAGTGGCATCCAGGTCCAGGGCACCGAAACCGCGGCGGTCATTTCTGCTGACAGCAGCCACCTGTGAGCCGGCGAGCACATTGTTGAGGATCAGTCTGTAAGCCGGGTAGTTCATGCTCATTTTGGCCGGGTCGTGACCTCCGTAGAAGGTGACGAACCCTCCCGGATCGTTCTCATTGATTTTGTATGAGCGGCACACCATGCGAGCGATGCTGGATGTCTGATAGGCCACGATGCCTTCGCGGTAATCTACCGCAACATTGTCCTTAGCCAGCACCTGATAATCATCGATCAGGCCGGATTTGTTGAAGGCATGGGTGCGGCCCAGGTAATTGTCTTTCGGCACAGTATTGACATGGTTCTGGGTCTGCATGATATCGCGTGGCTTGATCGAGTAACTGTTGTCCGTAATGTTATTGATATCCGTATGCTTGACATATTCCCTGATCCATCCCGAGTAATGACAGCAGTCGTCATCGTAATTGTTGGACGCACACCTGTAACAGCGGTAAATCTGCAGGTCAGGGTAGGACTTGAAAAACATGCGCGGAACATACTGGGCTGTGTCATTGTCGAACTGCTCGTGATTGTATACTTCCAGAGCATTGTCAAACCTGTCTGTGGCCCAGCACATGTTAAAAAAGTACTTGCCGCCTGACACCCACTGGGCGATCTTGACAGCCACTTCAGGGTTCCAGAAATCCTCGTGATGGGTATAGATCCAGTCGTAATTGTCGATATTGCCGTTAAGCGCGTCCTCGTCATGGATCCAGTCAAAGGGAATGCCGCCCAGATTCAGGGCTTTGGCTACGATTTCATTGGAAAGATCCTCATTGACTTCATAATTCAGCTCATCGGTCGGAATGCGCTCAACTAAGGTACCGTACACCCAGCTGTTAGTAGAATCCACAGAGTTAAGCTTGAAATTGAGAAATCCTTTGATAGTAGTGCTCTTCTTGCCATTGACATCAATTTTGGACACCACTGGAATGACGATGTAAAGCTTGTTGGAGGCTATACGGTCGGCTAACCCCTGTACTGTCGGTCCATTCATATTGCCGGGTTTAGTGTCTATGGTCTTGCCGACATAGTAAGTTCTGCCGTCCGGGTTGGAAACACCGTTGATGATATTATCGCGGTATACATTAGCTCCTTCGCCGCCCAGGGTCAGAGCTCCGAAATTGCCCTGGCCGTAACCTCCAGCAGAGCCCGAGCCATACTTGAGCAGGTACTCCTCGCCAACTGTGTAGCCGAACGGATAGTTGTCTGCCTTGTATTGCAAGCCCCAGGGCATAAGGTCACCGGCTGAGTATTCATTCTGTGTGAACACGGCCACATCAAAGACATTGTCCATGGGAACAGTGCTGTACGGCCTGCCCTCGCTGTTATTGTGCGTAGCCAGCCAGCTGGAGAGCCTGGCTGCCTGAGAGGCAGTAAGTGTGAGTTTGGAAACTGTGGAAAAATCCACCCCTGTGTCTGAAACCGCTTCCAGGATCTCTTCGTGAAAATCGACCAGGAACGAGCCTCCGTTGTAATCCAAGAGCCAGTCCACATGATAGCCCTGTTGAAGGCACCAATAGATCAGGCCATAAGCCTTGAGATACTCGGCCTGGACGCGGGAACCGACCTCAGGGCAGATCGGATCATTGGCGTCTGTCGGATACATGTCATCAGTACCGTCCATGATGATCAGGAGTTTCCTGCCGATAGCGTCCCCCGGCTGGCCCTCACCCAGTTTGAGCAGATATTCATCTCCGATCTGGAACTCAAACCCAGGATCAGGGCACCAGTCATAAAAATAGTAATTATCAATGTTCAGCTGCTCATCTTCTTCATCATACCAGGCTTTTCCGTGCGGAATACCCCATGGCACAAGATCATATGTCGATTCCTGGATCAGGCGGGAAGAGCCGTCAGGCAGAAGTTCAGCCAAGGCGTCAGCAGCCAGGTCAATGCTCTCAAAACCCAGCACTTTGGCAAAGTAGAACGGCACCTTGAGAGTGGCTCTGACCATGGCGGTCTCAGTCCCATTGCTGACATTAACCGTAATGTCAGCTTCGTTCGGTTCAAGCCCGTTGCCTGTGAAGATCTCCAATGCCACTGATTCGATGAATTCCGGATCATCAGATGATTTCATGGACTGTGCGGCACCAAGGGCCGCCAGTTCAGTGGCTTTCTCCAGGGTCGATTTTTCCAGGTACATGTTTCCGACGTCCACAGCTAAGGCTGCCATACCCATGATCAGGATCATGGACAGGGCGACCAGAATCATGGCCACGCCTCTTTGATTGGGTTTCCAGGGCCTTCTCGGCTCTCTCATTTGTTCCTCCTCTTTCAGGATGTCATAATCAATTCAATAGCACATCATCCTGAAAAAGGAAAATTTTCAGCTTTCCCCGTTCCTGTCCTGGGAAATATTCTGCAGAATGTCAGCCACAGAGTCCGGCACTTCCTCCACAGGGAAATGTCCGGCATGTTTCACACGCACAACCCGGCAGCAACGAAGGTTCCGGCACAGAGAGCGGACAGAACCGCTGATCAGGCCGGAAGACCTGCCTCCGCGAATAACTGTGACCGGGACAGTTAAGGACAAAAGCCTGCAGGAATGATCCTGCCGCGCGTATGCGGCCATGATCTTCATGTATTGCAGCGCTGATTGCCTGTCTGCTGACCGGAACTCATGATACATCTGAAACCTGTAGTCAACATCGCGCTGAAGAATCGCGTGCCGCACGAGCGCTTCTCCGGCCCGGTTGCGCAGGAAGAAATCCAGAAGCGGCATTCCCAGTCCCGGCAGGAGCAGGGCCTTCAGAATCAGCGGGAAATCTATCCTGGTTTCTGAAAGCACCAGCCGCCTGACCAGCTGCGGATTCCTGATGGCGAAATCCAGTGCGATCACACCGCCCATGCAGAAGCCGAAAATAACGGCGTTCTTCATTCCGGCAGCGTCCAGCAGCTGATTGAGCATTTGCGAAAAGTATTCAAAGCTCAGCCGCTTGCACGGTTCAGATTTCCCGCACCCGGGCAGGTCGAACAGCAGCACGCGGAAGCGGCCGGAAAGTTTTGGCAGCAGTTTAGATTTGAAGCCCTGCATGGAGCCGTTCCAGCCGTGGATGCACACGAGCGGCTCGCCGGATTCCGGGCCATGGAGCTCGTAATGGATTTCACATTCTTCGATTCTGACTAAAGGCATAACTGGCATCCATCGCTGATTCAATCTGATTTGACTATATGCAATCAGTTTTGCGTATAGTATAAAATATCCATCATGCAGTCAAAAGAAGACAGATCTTCATTAAATCAGTAATGTCTGTGCACAATGTTATTCAACGGTTCAAGGGATAAATCCCGTATTGCCGCCTGATTGAAGTTATTGCATACCCGCTGAAACAGCCAATCGGAAAGGCGAACAGCCAGGCCCAGAACATCATGTCATCAGCTGTCCGGAAACTGTCGTTACCCTTCATCACTACCAGGATCATGAATACCGAATTAAGTACGGAAAAAATCCCACCAAGAAAAGTACCCAGAAGACGGTTCCTGATATTCAGTAGACAAAACAGCGCAGTAACCAAGCCGCTGGTCAGCACTGAATAGAAACCTAAGATTTGCTCGGGCAAAACATACCGTTCAAGCTTGTCCAGATTGGCGTTGAGGAAAAATTGATACCCGATAAAGCCGGTGAACAGGCCATTGATCAGGCAGATTTTCCAGATTCTGTTTCGGACCATCCATGCATTATACACCCTGACAGGTCATGAAATCCCCTCGAAATCATCAAAGAAACCGGCAACAGTTATCAATTTGATGTATAATTAAGCAATAAACTATTGGAGCTCGTAATGAACAATCTGCTCAAACGCATTTCAGTCGATCCCAATGTCTGCTTCGGCAAACCCTGTATCAAGGGCACCAGAATCTGGGTCTCCCTGATCCTTGATCTCCTGGCCGACGGAATGGATTTTTCTGCCATCATTGAGCAGTATCCCGGCCTTACAACTGACGACATCAGAGCTGCCATCGCATATGGCGCGGAAATGTCCCGGCAGAGATTTGTAGACCTGGTTAAACCTACCGGTACCCACGGATGAAATTCAAGCTCGATGAGAACTTCTGGACCGGAGCTTTGGCACTTTTTCGCAGTCACGGATATGAAACCGATACAGTACATTCGGAGAACATTTCAGGGTGTACGGATGCAGAGCTGTTCGAGAAGTGCGTAAACGAGCAGAGATGCCTCGTAACGATGGATCTGGATTTTTCAGACATTATCAGGTTCCCGCCAGATAAGTCCAATGGAATCGTTGTTTTCAGACTGCCTCAACCGTTCACCTGTGCTGGAATGGAGGATTTGATCGCCGGTTTTCTTGAGCATGTCAAATCCGAACCTGTCAGGACTAAGCTCTGGATCGTGGAGCCGGGCCGGATCAGAATCCACAGCAGCAAAGATGAGTAAGTGCTCGGCTGCGTGAAAAACTCAGATCATCTGCACATTGCCGTAGATCAGGCAGATTTTCCGGATTCTGTTTCGGTCAGAAACCTTGCTCATATCTCCCCTGCCAGGGCATCAACCGTGCCTTGTACCACCTGCGCCATCCGGTCGTAATCTATCAGGCCGCGATTGGTGAATCAAGAGTCTCAATTTGAGACTGCGTGTCTCATTTTGAGACTCGGATCATGATGCCGGAATTAATCCAAAGCGATTAAAAGGCTTATGCTGAGCCGTCTGGTTTTTGTGGCACAGGGGTTGTTACATCTGCATCCGGTAACTACCTTACCGGGCCACCGGGAAATCAGAAGGAGGATTTGATGTCTAAAAGAAAAAAAGAGACGGTTCAGCAGCAGATCGTTGAGAGTAAAATTCTCTTGCTCAGGGGAAAACGGATCATGCTGGACCGCGACCTTGCCGAATTGTACGGGGTGGAAACCAAGGTGTTGAATCAGGCAGTCAAAAGGAACCTGGCAAGGTTTCCGAGCGATTTCATGTTTCAATTGCGGGACAAGGATATCGAAAAATCAAGGTCACAAATTGTGACCTTGAACGGTAAGCGGGGTCAGAACACCAAGTACCTGCCATATGCCTTTACCGAGAACGGCATTGCCATGCTTTCATCTGTCTTGAAAAGCGAGCGGGCGATCATGGTCAACATTCAGATCATGCCGACCTTCACCAGGCTGAGGGAGATTCTTTCCTCCAACCGGGAACTGCGGCAGAAAATCGAGGAGCTGGAAGACAAGTGCGATCAACAATTCAAGGCTGTCTTTGAAGTTATCAGACAGATTCTGCACCCGAGAGAAAAGCAGAAGCCTCAGATCGGATTCAGGGGTAAGCTGTAACAGTGGGGGACTGGATTAACCGGTTTCAAGGCAGTCAGTTGATCAGGCAGATTTTCCAGATTTTACTCTGATTCATGGGCACCCCGATCCGCTGACTCGTCGACGCCATAACATGACTGATGTCAGAGAGCTACTGAGTTTCTCAGCACTTCAGCAGCGAAACCCGAAGCGTCGGGGATGATCTCTGAAAACAGATGCGGTTCGAT
>JAQTRI010000332.1 GCA_028711905.1 Candidatus Wallbacteria bacterium
CGGGTTGGTCGGATAAGTTGGATTAGTAGGGTAGGGATTGTAAGGATTGTAGGGATTAGTAGGATAACTCGGATTGTTGGGATAGGGGTTATAGGGGTTGGATGGATAAGCCGGGTTGTTGGGATAATTGATGCTGTTTCCGTAATAGATTACATTGCAGCTGAGGATCTGAACCGCGTCTTTGGAAACCTGAAGTCTGAGAGTGGTGGCGAAGCGGTTGACTGTCCACCTGGCATTGGTGAAATTTCCGACACTCTTGGAGCCGAGTGACTTGTTGTCGACATAGAGGGTGGCCTTAGAATTGCCGCCGGCATCGGTCCATCGCACATCCACATAATGGATCTTTCTTGTCCTGTCGCAGGGCACGGTGTAACTCTGACCCGGATAGAACCAGTTTTTGTTCGAAGGCTGAATCGGTGAAACCGGATAAGCAGGATTCTGAGGATAGGCATTTTTGTTGGCATAGAGCAGCACTGTAAGTGAGCCGCTGGCTTTTTCGGTGAAGGATTTCAGCAGTCTGAATGTAAAGGAAAAAGTCTGGGCATTCAGAACTGGATTAAGTGCCATTACCCTGGCGTTGGTTGGTCTCAGTTCAAAACGGGTGAAGACATATCCGCTTTTTTTCCAGTCGGCGGGGATAGTGATTCTTTCGCTCCAGTTCTTGGAATCAGTGAACTGGTCCCTGCTATGTGAAATAGTTTTGCGCAACACCTTTTCACCGGCGCTGAGCAGACATGAGAAGATCAGCAGCAGTACAAGGACGGTGTGTCTTCTTTTAAACATGATAAGCCCCCTTAAGCTTTACTTTTCTTTATTAATTATAAGTTAATGGTGGATTTTGTCAAGGAACATTTCCATATCTATCGGCATTATAAAGATTTGCCGCACTCGAATGAGTAACTGCCAGTGATAAAATAGTAGACATATATCAAATGATTCATCCAAAAAAACAGTGGTGCTCCGGTACAGCAGTTAAACCCTGAAGCCATACCGGACGATAATGAGATAGACCACCTTTCCAAGGAGGAATTCAATGGGCCGCAAAAATCGTATGGTCATGATAATTATTGTAGGAATAATAGGTTGGGTTCTGGCCAGCATGATGGGCTGGACCGGGGACAACGGTAAAAAGAAAAAGGATGGCAAGCAGTCGGCTAAGCAGCCGGCAGAAACAGTGGAGATTCAGGTCGTTAAAAAGGAAGTTCTGGGTAAAGTCGTGCAGTCTCGCTGCAGGATCGAAAAAGGTGAGGTGATCGGACTTAACCATGTGGTACTTCTGGAAATTCCCAAGAAGGAAATTCAGCGTAACACCTGCTCCGAAATCGAGGGAGTAATCGGAAAAGTTGCGATCGAAAATATCGAACCAGATGTGCAGATCATGGAAAAACAATTGTTGGACACAAAAAAAATTCAGCGTTTCTCGTTCCATGTTCCAAACGGAATGAGGGCGGTCTCGCTCAAGGTAGCCAATCCTCAGCATGTTCTATCCGGGCTGATTGAGCAGTATGACCATGTGGATGTGATTGCTGTATTCGATAATTCCAAGGATGTTGACACTCCATTTGCCAAAACCATTATTCAGAACGCCCAGGTATTGGCTGTGGGAACAGAATTCTCAATGGACGCGGTCGAAACGCCTGGGGAACCATCGAAAAGTACCGCGCAGAAAAGCGGTGGCACTGCTCCGGCTGCCACAGCGGCTGTAAAGGAAGAACCGGCTAAGAACGCTTCGGCCAAATCATCCCAGAAGAGCGGAAGCAGTTCCAAAAAAGGCGTTGAAAATGTCATTGAAGGAAAAAAAATCGACTTTGTCACACTGGCTGTCAAGCCCGAGGATGCTGAGAGTATTGCACTTATCACCAAGAGGGCTGAGTTTTTTCTGACTCTGAGATTTCCTTTTGACGCAGCTGTAACTGATGCTAAGGGAACGGCACAGCCCGATGTGCTCGGCTTCATGAGACGCGAAGAGCTGATCCAGGGCAAAGACGCTGAAATCAGAATCAAGGAAAACAACCTCAAAGTCAGAGACCTGATCGAGAGAGAAAAACAGATCGAAATTTACAGGGGGCTGGATAAGAGCGGAAAACCTGCAGCATCAGGAACAAGCAGGAGCGGAAGCAGTGATTAAGATGAAAAACATCTTGTTATACAGCGGGAGGATTTCCATGTGTTATAAAGTCATTCCAGTTCTGCTGCTGGCGATTACAGTGTGTCTGGCAGCAGCTACACCAGCCCCTGTCAAAGTGGAGATGAGAATCGGGGATTCCCGGATTCTGAACATTAACGGGATCAGCAGGATTTCTATCGCTGATCCGGATGTCGCTGATGTGATCAATCTCTCAGATCGCGAGCTGTTCGTCCTGGCAAAAAAACTTGGAAAAACCGACCTTTATGTCTGGGCCGGAGACCGTCGCTCCACATATCTGATTATTGTCAGCAACAGCACGGTTAAAGACAAGATCAAGGAAGCCATCGGATATGATATAGAGGTTCTGGCAGCTCAGGACACCATTATTCTCAAGGGGACTGTACAGAGTGACGATGCCCGGAAAAACGCCGAGGAAATCGCCAAGGCATACTCCAGCAAGATTACCAATCTGCTGCGTGTCGACCAGAAAGGCGACAAGAAAAAGCCGATCATGAATCTCGAAGATGAAATAGAAGAATTGATCGCTATTCAGGGAGTAAGGGTCAAAAGCAGGGACGGTAAGATAATCCTGGATGGATCTGTTGACAACCAGAACGAGATGGAACGGGCTGTGAAAGTGGCTCAGGTCTATTCCGGAGCACCGGAGAAAGTTATCAATCTTCTGGTGATGAAACAGCCTTATCAGATCATGATTGAGGCCAAAATCATCGACATAACCGATACTGCGACTGAGAATCTCGGAATCGACTGGGGTTCGAACCTGGGTTACGAAACTGCAACTTCTACCGGCATAGGCAAAGGATTGTTTTCATTCTTAGAGGTAAATTCTGGAACAAGCGGCAATGACAATCTCAAGGTCGGTTCGGTGGTTCGGTATTACAACCTGATGGGTGTGCTCAAGGCTTTGATGGAAGAGGGTAAAGCACACATCATTTCTTCGCCGACCATGATGACTCTTTCCGGGCAGACCGCTGTACTTAATGTGGGAGGGCAGGTGCCAATCCGAAGGGTTACCATTCAGGAAAAGATTGTAACAGAGGACTTTGAATACAAGGAGTATGGCCTCAAAGTCCTGGTTACCCCGGAAGTCGAATGTAACAGCAGTATCAGGCTTTCTTTAGCGGTCAATATCACAGACATGTTTTACGGGGGTACAAAGGATCAGAATCAGAACTCAGTGCCGGAGTTTCTCAACCGCACGGCCAACAGCACAGTTTCCTGCGGCAATGGCGAGACAATCGTCATTTCCGGCCTGATCCGCGAAACCGAAGACACTAACCGGGATGAAACTCCGGTGCTTTCCAAAATTCCCGGTTTGGGCAAGCTGTTCCGCAATCAGAGCAATACGCGCAAAAAATCCGAACTGCTGATCTTTCTGACGCCTCATATTATACGCGCCGGTATGAACGAAAAAGGCTCATCAGTAGCACAGGCGTATATTCCGCCTCCGGTCAAGATCGTGGACCAGCCTCTTGTGGCCAAGGGCAAGACAGAAGTCGATGCCGTACCAGTGGACCAGGCTGTTGAAGAAAGTGCATCAGCCGATACAGCATCCTCTGCAGCGGTGAAGCCTGAAAAGGTTGAACTTCTGGAGGAAGCCGGAAGGAATCTGAACGAAAGATTCCGCAGCGCATCTGACCGCAGAGCAGCTATCAGAAGGGCGTTTTCCGGGATCTGACTGTATGTTCGGTATGGCACATGGCGGTAGATGCTTTCTTTGATAGCGGCTTTTGTGCTACTATCTTGATATGCTTAAGGAATTCAAGGAAACCTGCCTATGCCGATCAAGATCCTGATAGCTGACGATAACCAGGAAACCAGAGATAATCTTAAGAAGCTGTTCGAAGCCGCTGAAGATGTTGCCGTTGTCGGTGAAGTCGCATTCGGCGATGATGCGTTGCAAAAATGCGATGAGCTGAGCCCGGACATTGTCATCATGGACATCAACATGCCGGGCAAAAACGGCATTGAAGCCACTGAAGAAATCACTCTCAAACATCCGGACATTTCCGTGATCATTATTTCAGTTCAGGACGAACCGGAATACTTGCGCAAATCGATGAATGCCGGTGCCAAGGATTACTTCACCAAACCTTTCAATCCGCTGGAACTGGTCAGCAATATCCGCAAGATTTACAGCAGAGAGCAGAAAAAAAGCTCAGGCGTCAGAGAAGATGCCCCTGTGGAATCCAAAGTCAAAGGCAAGGTGGTCACCTTTTTTTCCACTAAAGGCGGATGCGGCAAAACCAATATTCTTGTTAATATGGCTGTTGCTCTGTACAACCACTTTCCGGATCGTAAAGTGGTTATTCTGGATATGAAACTGCAGTTCGGTGAT
>JAQTRI010000333.1 GCA_028711905.1 Candidatus Wallbacteria bacterium
GAAATGGGGATCGAACCCTTTCTGCTGACCCCTACTTTGCTGCTTGTGATCGCCCAACGACTGGTGCGCTGCATCTGCAACAAATGCAAGGAAGAATTCGTGCCTGACAGGGAACTTCTGGAAGAGGTGGGCCTGAATCCTCAGAAAGAGTGGAAATTTTTCCGCGGCAAAGGCTGTGTCTATTGCAATGACAGCGGATACAGCGGTCGTCTCGGTATTCACGAGGTGCTGACCATTGACGATGAGATCCGGCGCATGATCATCGCTAAGGAGTCGGCATCTGAAATCAAGAAAATGGCCGTAAAAAAAGGCATGGATACACTCAGAATTTCAGCCATTAAGAAGCTGATCATGGGATTGACCACAGCAGAGGAAGTCCTGCGCGTGACCAAGCGGGAGTAAACAGTGCCCAAATTCAAGTTCAAGATCCGCGACCAGAGCGGAAAGTTGACGACAGGTGTCATGGAGGCTTCTGACATTGATTCAGTAGTCAGCAAGCTGATGGAAAAGAACTATCTGGTTGTGTCTGTGGGCGAAGACAAGGAAAATGTCTGGGCCTTAGATCTGGGCAGTAAGTTCGGTCGCATCAGAACCAAGGAACTGGTCTTTCTTTACATGCAGCTTTCCAATCTGATCAATTCCGGAGTCACTTTGCTGGAAAGCCTGGAAGTGCTTGAAACGCAGACCCCCAATCCCAAGCTGCGCAGGATCATGGGTGATGTCAGGCGCGATGTGTTGGGTGGTCTGTCTTTGTCGGAGGCCATGAAAAAGCACCCGAGCGCATTCAGCAGGCTCTTTATCAGCCTGATCCGCGCTGGTGAGGCGGGCGGCATGCTCGACACCATTCTGGAAAAAATTGCAGTGTTTACTGAAAAAGAGCACAGGCTGCATCAGAAGATCAAGTCTGCGGTTGCCTACCCGGTGGTGATGATCGTTGTGGCTCTGGGTGTGGTGATATTTCTGCTGACATATGTGTTTCCGAGATTCATCAAGATTTTCAAGCGCGTCGGCGCCAACCTGCCTCTGCCCACCAAGATCCTGATTGATGTCAGCAATTACCTGCAGAACAATTATGTTCTGATCATTGGAGCGATGATCGCTCTGACTGTAATTTACAAAATGGTGGTCAAGACCAAAACCGGAGTTTATGTTGTGACCAGGATTAAAATGTCCCTGCCTGTTTACGGGGATCTGATCGTCAAAGCATCTGTGACCCGTTTCTGCCGCACCCTGGGAACACTTCTGGAGAATGGGGTCCCGATTATGAGCGCATTAGATATTGTTGAGGACATCCTGGACAATGTGATACTTGCCCGAGTGATCAGGCAGGCGGCCAAGGATGTCAAAGAGGGAGTCGGTCTGGCCCCGGCCCTGTCACCTTTTCCGATTTTTCCTCCGATGATCATCAAGATGATTCAGGTCGGGGAAAAGACCGGCAGTCTGTCTAAAATGCTGATCAAGTCTTCAGAGTTTTATGAGTCTGAGGTGGAAACTACGATTGAGACCTTGATTTCACTGCTGGAACCGCTTCTGATCGTGGTTATGGGGGCCATGGTGGGATTTATCGCACTGGCTATGTTTCTGCCCATCTTCAACATGACTAATATCGTCAAGTCGGCCTGAGCATGATGCGCAGTTCCGGAAAAGCGCACTCACTGACTGAGGTGATGATGGTGTCTGCCCTCATCGGCCTGATTGTCACTTCAATGGGATGGTATTCGCTGTCCATGAAAACCGAAAGATCCGTAACTTCAGAGGACCGCGCTCTGGGAGAGCTGAGAAGGGCGCTTTCGCGTCTGAGTTCGGATCTGAGAAACACGCAAAAGATTCAGGAAGCCGGAGTGTCGTCACTGGCGCTGGTCATGTCCGGCGGCGGGGCCTGCGCCTGGAGCGTTAACAACAGGGAAGAACTCATCCGCACAGATCACTCCAAAATGGGGAAAGAGGTTATTGCCAGGGGAGTGCAGAGTTTCCGGATCATGGTGGTGCCGCATGGCAACCGTTTTCTGGTTAAATTTCACATCAGCACAGCCCGCGATGGCCGCGTTTCAGGGCAGAGCAGCGTGATGGTGTCTGCGGATGCGCCTGGAGGGATGTAATTCGCCGATCAAATTGTATGATATAATAGACAACAGGAAATTCTGATTATGAACATATCCAGATATCTGCCTAAGAACTGCATCAAGATTGGCCTGGCAGCCGAAGACAAGGAAAGCGTGATCCTGGAGCTTGTCGGTTTCGCGGCCTTTGCCACCGGCATGGTGCGCAATGAGCGCAAGCTTCTGCAGGCGGTAATGGAACGAGAAAGAAAGGCCAGCACAGGTATCGGCATGGGTATCGCTATTCCGCATGGTCGGACCTTTGCGGTCCGCGATTTTCTGATGGTGCTCTGTATTGAAAATCGCGGGCGGGATTTCGAGGCCTTGGACAATCAGCCGGCGCAGCTCTTTTTTCTCATGAGCGCTCCACCAGACAATGACACCAAGTATCTGCGGGTAATACGGGAACTGGGTGAATCTCTGCGCGATGAAGAACTGCGTGAAAAGCTCAAACAGGCTGAAACTGTTGATGAGGCATATTTTCTGCTCAAGGGAACAGGATGAATTTTCTGGTGGTCAGCGACACTCATGGGGATATTGCCGGTCTGAAAACTGTCGTGGACCGGCACAGGAAAGATGTTGGTATGGTAATTCATCTCGGCGATTTCGCCAGAGACCTTGATCAGAGCTTCATGAAAGGCATCGAGTTCGTTGCCGTTCCCGGTAACATGGATGGTTTAACGCGTACGCAGCGGGATCTGGAAACCCTGCTTGAAATCTGTGGCCGGAAGGTGCTGATTACTCATTCCGACCATCTCGGCACACATTATGATCTGTTGAAACTGGAGGAGCGCTGCATGGAAGCCGGCGCTGAAATCTGCCTGTTCGGACATACGCACAGACCTTATGCTGACAGCGGGAGAAAACCTGCTCTGTTCAACCCTGGAGCTTTGGGCCGCAGGGCGACCGGGGTGACGCGTCCATCGTACGGAATCCTGAAACTGGATGAGATGCTGGTGGATTTCGAGATACGAGATCTGTAACGATTAATGAGCAGGGGTTGATGCAATCGCTCCTGTTTTCGAGATACTCAGGCGAGTGTAATGGGAAGGAACCGGAAAATCAGCGGAACCGAAAGGAGATTCTCCGTGAATAACGAAATCATGACCTGCGCCGGCAGGGTGTGGCATCATCTCAATGAGAATGGCGAGTGCACTTTCAAAGGTCTGGAAAATGCCCTGATGGCCGAGGAAACGCCCATGAGAAGAGTGATACTGGCTATGGCTGTCGGATGGTTGTCCAGGGAGGACAAGCTCAGTTTCAGGGAAGAGGGATATGGCAGACGCTACCGGCTCCTGATCAGGCTGCGTCAATGAAGTGGAAAACCGTGCTTCTCACCAATGACGATGGGTTCAGGGCTCCGGGTATTTCCGCTTTGGCAGGGGTTCTGACCAGGATATGCCGGGTCTTTGTCGTAGCCCCGCTTGACGAGCGTAGTGCCTGCTCCAGGGCCATGACCATCGGCAAACCAGTTGCTGTTCATGAAACAGGCACAGCAAATCATTTTCCAGGAGCCGCAGGATGTTACATTGTAGACGGTATGCCGGTGGATTGTGTCAAGCTGGGGCTCAATTCGTTGATCAGTGAGCCTGTGGATCTGGTGATTTCAGGTATTAACCGCGGCATCAACACTGGGATCGATGTCCATTACTCCGGAACAGCCGGAGCTGCGATCGAGGGTCATCTGATGGGAAAAAACGCGGTAGCCTTTTCTCTGGACAATGACCAGAAGAACGCTGATTTCAGCGTGGCTGCCGGGATCTGCCTGAAGGTGCTGGACTGGATCTCGCAACTGGATGCCGAGCGTTTTCTGTTCAATGTTAATATCCCTGATCTTCCTGAAGCCGATATTGCCGGGCTGCGTGTCACCAGGTGCAATCACTTCAGCTATGCCGAGAAGTATCGGATCGACCGCTCCCGGGAGCATCCGTGTTATTTTCTTGAGGGGGAAAGAACGGGTTTCGAGAATGATCCGGACACTGACCTTACTGCTGTCATGCGGGGGTATGTATCCATCACACCATTGAATCACGACAACACGGATCATGCTGTGTTCAACAAGTACAAAGGGGAAAAACCATGAAACCGGAAAAGGCACTTGCTGAGATGAAGATCACTCTACCTGCGGCGCCTGCAGCTATCGCCAATTATCTCCCTGCAGTGAAGTGCGGAAATGTGGTGTATGTTTCAGGCCAGCTGCCGCTTGTGAACGGAGAGCTTATGTATCAGGGCCGGATCGGAGACGGGGTGTCTCAGGGTCAGGCCGGGGAAGCTGTGGTGCAGTGTACTCTTAATGCGTTGTCTGCTTTGAGGGGATTGGCAGGCAGCCTGGATTGCGTGACGCGTGTGGTCAATCTGTGCGGTTTTT
>JAQTRI010000334.1 GCA_028711905.1 Candidatus Wallbacteria bacterium
GGAAGATGCTATTTTATACTGAGCCGTGGAGTTTCTCGCGATATTTACCTTCTCGGCAAAGCCTTGGGGCTTTTCGCGTCAGTTGCTCTGCTGATGATTCTGTATTCATTGTTCAATACTGTTTTTCTGGTTCTGTTTGCCGGCTGTGATTTACTCTTCATCTGGCAGATGCTGCCTTTGCTGCTGCTGAAATCCATGGTCTGGGTGTCTCTGCTGATGCTGCTTGCCCTTTCAGGGAACACAACATTCACTATTTCTTTCGGGCTGTTGCTTTATTGTTTCTGCAACTTCAGCCAGGCTGCCGCGTCAGTGCTCCCGGAATCCAGCATGGCAGGGATGGTTCTGTCTTATCTTCTAAAACTGCTGCCTGAATTGAGCAGGTACAATCTGCAGGCAGCTTTTGTGCTGGACCGTACTCTGCCGGTCGGTTACATTGCTTTGCTTGCGCTCTATACTGTCAGTTATTCCACCTTTATCCTCAGCTTGAGCACTTTGATTTTTCGAAGGAAACAGCTCTGATGAAAAAGTCCGTCCTGCTGGCGCTGGCAATGCTTTTTATTTCAGGGGTTGTGGGTGGAAGACCAAATGCCGGCCCGGTGGACACCATTTTTTTCTCATATTTTTCCAGAGACACGGTCAAGATTCTGGCAGACGCGATCTGGCTGAAACTCGAAAAATACCATCACTCAGGTGTTGAAGATCCGAAGGAACTGATCGGCTTATGCCGGATAGTGGAAAATCTTGATCCTCAGAATATCTACGCCTGGATCATAGATGCATATCTTCTGTCAAAACGACTGGGCAGATCAGAAGAAGCTTTGCGGATACTTGATTCAGGCATTGACGCCAACCCGAGTCATCCTGACAGGGACAAGTTGTTCGCAGAAGCGGCTGTAATCCTTCTTTTCGATTGTCATGACCTTGAAAAGGCCCGAGTGTATTTGAAGCAGGCACTCGGCAGCTACAGAGAGAGACTTGAAGCAGGTTCTTTCTATATGCCTGAGAATTATCTGAGAATGCTGAACATTGTCGCCTGTCTGACAAACGATGTTTCAGGGCGGGAAGAGGTTAAGGCTATGCTCAGGCAGTATGGAATCGCTGATCTGCCTGATCCGGAAACCATCAGAAGCAATTACGAGAAACAGGGGTCAATCAGTGATTTGCATCTAAAACGGGTATCTGACGATGATTTCTGCCCCATTTGCGGGCATACCCATGGAGCGGATTCGTCCGGGTCATCAGAACAGCCTCTAAATTCCGATGAACATGAACATGAAAGTCACGCAGATGGGCATGAGGCTTTGATTCTGCCGTTCCAGGAGCATGGGATCAATGCCGGAATGGCTTGGGAAAGCGCCCTTCTGCTGGTCCTGGCGTTGGCGTTCGCAGTTCTCGGATATGGCCGAACACTAAAACTGCCCGGTTTTCAAAAGCACTAGTGTGCATGCTTCCAGAACCTCAATTCCGGCTTTGGCGAGTTTTTCCGATAACACAGGGTTTTCCGCTCCAGGATTGAAGATCACGCGCTGAGGTTTGATGGATGTGATTTCATCAGCCATTTCCGCGGACCTGTCCGGACCGACATACATGGTGATGGTGTGCACAGGTTCCGGGAGGTCGGCGAGCCTGGCGTAAACCGGGATTCCTTCGATTTCCGAGAGCTTCGGATGCACAGGGAACACCCTGTGGCCTTTTTCTGCGAGCAACATCATGGCTTTGTAACTGTAGCGGTCTGGCTTTTGACTGGCGCCGATGATACAGACATTCATGGAGACCTCCTTTTTCCTCTGCTATTTCTCTCGATTAAATGGCCAGGCCATGATCCCACCTTCCATTACCAGCACATTGTTCCATCCATTGGCCTTAAGGATCAGGGAAGCCTCATAACCACGCAAAGAAATTTTGCAGTAGGTAATGATCTCTGAATTTTTATCTGCCGGCATCTCGGAAAGTCTTTTGCGAAGAGCCCCGAGCGGTATCAGGGTTTCCCCTATGCCCAGGCGCATGGATTCATATTCGTCAGGATTACGGACATCCAGAAAAAAGGGTTTGTTGCCTGAATCAAGCTTATCCTTCACTGCAGTGCAGGAGATGCCGGCTAACCGCCCCTTGAGTTTATTCTGCATCAGGTGCACGGTAGTGATGAAGTGGTCAATGGCTGATGAGAATGGCGGTGCGTATGGCAGGTCAGAGTTAATCGCGTCATTGACAGTGAATTTACCCATGATAGCCAGCGCCCACTGAGAAAGCTGCCTGGACACATCTCCAGGACCTGTGCACTGGGCTCCGAGAATGCGGCCGTTATTTTTATCAGCCACCATCTTGGTTACCAGGAGCTTTCCATTCATGAATCCGGGCTTGTCCGGGCTGGCGTTGATGACTGTTTCGATCTCGTAACCGTGTTTGCGGGCGGCTTGCTCAGTCAGGCCGGTTGAGCCTGCGGAAAACTCGAAAATCTTGCAAATGCCGGTCTGGATTGTGCCGGAAAAAGTGACGGAATTCCCAAGAACGGCATTTTCTCCGGCCACCCGCCCCTGCAGATTGGCAAGATCGCCATATGGGGCGTGGACCTTTTTCCCGGTGATGAGGTTGTTAATCTCAGTGCAGTCTCCGGCAGCATAAATTGATGGATCGGATGTCTGCATGAATTCGTTGACTGTAATTCCCCCGGTTGTCCCGACAGCCAGGCCCGAGTCTTTGGCCAGCTTGGAGTTCGGACGCACGCCGATCGCTACGACTGCCAGTTCGCAAGAAAGCTCAGTGCCGTTCTGCAGTTTGACTCCTGTGAGCCTGCCATTTTCTCCAAGAAAGGATGCCAACCCGTTGCCTGTAATGACATTGACGGATTTAATGCGTATATGCTTTTCTACCAGCGCGGCTATTTCCGGATCCAGGAAGGTGAGTATCTGCGGGGCCATTTCAATAACAGTGATGTCGATTCCGGCCAATTGCAAAGCCTCGCAGGTTTCGATGCCGATCAACCCGCCACCGATGACTACGGCTTTTTTGATTTTCTTTTCATCGTGGATTTTTCTGAGAAAGTCAGCGTCCTTCATGCTCTGCAGGGTTGTGATGCCTGAAAGATCATGCCCGGGAATCGGTGGCATCACAGGAGTAGAGCCTGTTGTCAGAATCAGGGAGTCGTAAGACAGATCCAGTGCTTCCCCGCTGATGAGTTTTTGGCAGGAAACAGTTTTTCAGCTCTGTTGATGGAGACTGCCTCTGTTTCTGTATAAGCGGTGATTTTTTTCGCGTTCATGTAGTAAGCTGGGTTTCTTACCACTCCAGTGGAAGAGCTGATGAGCATATTGCGGTCGTCAAAAAAGCCCCCTACATAATAGGGATATCCGCAAGACGCCATGGACAGGTCTTTATCTTTCTGAACAATGATGATCTCAGCATTTTCATCAATGCGCCTGGCTTTAGCTGCTGCTTTCGGTCCCGCGGCTGAGCCGCCGATCACCAGAATCTTCTTGCTCATTTTATAGCCTCCTGAGTTTGTCTGGTATTGAATATATATTCAAGAAACAGTCTGGTCAAATGTGAATGAGACGGATAGAAAAAGGCAGTGAGTTGATTGACTGCCTGCGGTAATCCGGTTAGAATCCAGGGAGTAAGAAAAGTATCAAAGGAGAATTTTCATCTGGATTTCCAATGCTCTATGAATTGAAAATTTTGAATAAATACTTTTTTCCGTCTTTACTGATGTGTTTTTTTATCAATTTTTCCTATTGCGGAGAAGCAGCGCATTCCGTTGAATTAAATACGGGAATTACTTCTGCGCTGGAATTGTCAATGCTCAGTGATTTTGACGCATACGACAAAAAACTGTTTTTACTCGGAGAGCATTATCGCGGCATTGGCGAATCTTTGAAGGCGTCTTCAGCATATTGGAAGATTGTTGAGGGTTTCCCGGAAAGCCCGTTTTACCCTGATTCCATGCTGCGTCTTGGGCAGATGTATCAAAAGCTTGGAGATTTGCAGAAGTCTCGCGATCTGCTGGCGGTATTTATGGACAGATTCAGCGGCCATTATCTGGAACACGAGGCCAGGGACTCTCTTGTGAGTGTTGAGCGAAGCCTGGCGGGACAGTTGACGGGAAGCCGGAAGCAGGCCGCAGGCCGGATGATAGAAGCGCTGAAACTTCAACGCAGCGGAGATAACCAGGCTGCGCTCGAGATTTATCAAAACATATCAGTGCCGCAGTGGAGTGAAGAGATTCGTCTGCTTTCTATTGTGGCTTCCTGCAGGAACAAGGATTTTACCGGAGCCTGCAAGTTGATCGAGGAATACCGTTCCGACTATCCTGAATCTAAGTGGAATGAGCTGATCTCAGCCCTGGCTGGAGAATGCAGCTCCGGCATGCGGAAGATTCAGGAAGCGGCAGAATCCAGGCACTTCGATATCCAGACCGACAGGCAGTACTCATTTCTGAGG
>JAQTRI010000335.1 GCA_028711905.1 Candidatus Wallbacteria bacterium
TGCCTGCCCGGCGCAAATGACTGTGAAGTAGGGGCCCCACCAGGTGAAGATCCGCAAGCAGCGCATTGACCCGGTTTTGACGAAACACGGGTGGAAGATCATTCCATTTAAGAATATGTTCTTTCGCTTCTGGATTTGATCCGGTAAATCACCACGATTTTGTTTTTGTCGTCAATTGTATAAAGCACTCGATAATCACCGATTCTGAGCCGGTATCCTTCTTGTACTGTGAGTTTCATCGATTGTCTGGGGCGCGGATTTTCGGCGAGTCCTCGAATGGCCTTGTCGATTTTTTCCCGGGATTCAGCAGGAATGGCGCGGCCATCTTGGCAGCGCTTTTTTCGATCAGTATCTTGTATTTCACTTCTTGAGCCAGGTTTTGCGGAATGTTTCGTAAGGAGTGAATTCCCGGGCTTCGAGTTCAGCTTCCAGCAGGTCGCGGGTGTCTTCCAGGTCTTCGATCAGCTCTATAAGAGCCTGGTATTTCTTCATATCCAGGATCACACCCTTTTTGCGGCCCTTGTCATCGATGATGTAATCGCTTTTACTGTTTTTTGGAAGCATGCACCCTCCGTCCCGGTTCTGGAGTTTTGACAATATGATAGCAGAAACCTTTGAGTTAAGGCAACAAAGGCACTGGGGTCTGGCCGTGCCCACATGCACCGGGGACTGGCCGTGCCCAAATCCTCTGTTATTGATCTTTTGGTCCATAATGTATAATCGGTTTGACCCTTGTTCCTGAGGGAAATTGCAGATAATGCGCCATACATTATGGCCTGAAAGCTCAATAATCTTTACGGCCTGTCCCCATCAAAGGCAGAATCAAAATTGACAGAAATGTGGAATAGAGTAGAATAATGGGGAAAGAATCGGGGCAGGGGATAAAGTGACAAAGATTAAAGATTTGCCTGAACACAAAAGACCTAGGGAAAAGCTGCTGGAAAAAGGGCCTGCCGGATTAAGCGATGCCGAGCTTCTGGCGATTCTGATCCGCACAGGCAGGACCGGTAAGAGTGCTCTGGAGATCGCCTCTGATTTACTGAAGAGTTTCCCTCCGGACAGACTTGCCTCAATTACACATAATGATCTGCTTTCCATCAAGGGGATCGAATCCACCAAAGCCGCTACTATTCTGGCGGCCTTGGAACTCGGGAAGCGGGCGGCAGGCAGTTGCAATGAGGCCTTGCCGATACTTGATATGCCCAAAGCGGTTGTGGCGCAGCTTGCGGAATTGCGCGACAAAAAGAAGGAATACTTTATGGCTCTGTATCTGAACGCGCGCAACCAGCTGATCCGCAAGGAAACGATTTCCATCGGTACCCTGACCGGATCATTGGTGCATCCGCGCGAGGTGTTCGAACCGGCTGTCAGGCACTTAGCCTCATCCGTCATACTGGCGCACAATCATCCCTCGAATAATCCCGAACCATCGGATAATGATCTGCTGTTGACGGAAAAACTGGTCCGGGCCGGGGAGATCATGGATATCGCTGTTGTCGATCACATCATTATCTTTAGCAACGGGTATACAAGCATGAAAGAAAAGGGACTGCTATGAAATCAGAGAAAATCACTCTTTCGCAGCTGGAATCGTTTCTGTTCAAGGCTGCTGACATTCTGCGCGGCAAGATGGATGCTTCTGAATACAAGGAGTTCATTTTCGGCATGCTGTTCATCAAACGGCTGTCCGATGAGTTCGATGTGAAACGCGACGAGTTACGCAAGGCGTATGCTCATCTTAAAGACAAGCCGGAATTGATCGAGGAGCTGCTGGAAGACAAAACCACATACGGCGAGACCTTTTTTGTGCCGGTGCGCGCCAGGTGGCACGAATCCTGGAGTGACGAGAACGGGGACCTGGTGCCTGCGCTCAAGGACTTGAAGTACGATGTCGGCGCTATGCTGAACAAGGCCCTGGCAGCCATTGAAGAGGCCAATGATGTGCTGGACGGCGTGCTGAAGAACAACATTGATTTCAATGCGGTCAAAGGCAAGAACAAGATTCCGGACCAGAAGTGGATCGAGCTTTTGAACCATTTCGATCAACCGCAGTACATTCTGATCAACAAGAATTTCGAGTTTCCGGACCTGCTGGGTGCGGCTTATGAGTACCTGATCAAGTACTTTGCCGACAGCGCAGGCAAAAAGGGCGGCGAATTCTACACACCAGGCGAAGTGGTGCGCCTGCTGGTGCAGCTGACCAAGCCAGGGGAAGGCCAGGAGATCTATGATCCCACTGTAGGCTCCGGCGGTTTTCTGATCCAGTCGCACCAGTATGTCGAGGAGCAGGGACAGAACCCGAATAACCTCGCCCTGTTCGGGCAGGATTCCAAAGGCACGGTCTGGGCGATTTGTAAAATCAACATGATTCTGCACAACATCACCAGATCCAGAATTGAACACGGAGACACTTTGGAAGATCCGCAGATCCTGGACGGCCGCCGCATCCGCCAGTTCGACCGCGTGCTGGCCAATCCGCCGTTTTCGCAGAATTACAGCCGCGCCGGCATGAAGTTTCCCGAACGGTTCAAGGAATGGTGCCCGGAAACCGGCAAAAAGGCCGATCTGATGTTTGTGCAGCACATGGTCGCCAGCCTGAAGAAGGACGGCCGCATGGCCACCATCATGCCGCACGGCGTGCTGTTCCGGGGCGGCAAGGAAAAGCTGATCCGCGAAATTTTCATCAACAACGATGTGCTGGAGGCGATCATCAGCCTGCCGCAGGGTCTGTTCTACGGCACCGGCATTCCGGCCTGCGTGCTGGTGATCAACAAGAACAAGCCCGACAGCCTGAAGGATAAAATTCTGTTCATCAATGCTGACCGCGAGTATGCCGAAGGCAAGAATCAGAACAGGCTGCGTCCTGAGGATATCGAAAAAATCGACTTCGTTTTTTCGCACAAAATGGAGTTACCCAAGTATTCCCGGCGTGTAAGCAAAGCTGAAATTGTTGAACAGCACGATTACAATTTGAACATCCGCCGCTATGTGGACAACACACCCGACCCTGAACCTGAAGATGTGCAGGCACACCTGATCGGCGGCATCCCTGAGGCTGAGGTCGCAGCCCGAAAAACGGACTTCGCGCGTTTTGGCGTGAAGTCCGAATCCTTGTTTCAGCCGGAACGGTCCGGCTATCTGGTTTTTAAAAAACACATTGATGCCAAATCAGCCATCAAGAAAGCGCTGGAAGCAGATTCCGCGCTGCAGCGGGCACTGGCGCTGCATCACACTGCTCTCAAAGAGTGGTGGACTGACGCAGGACAGGAATTTTCGCAATTGGTCAATGCCAGGACCGGCGGCAGAAAAATGCCGGAAATCCGGCGCGAGCTGATGGTAACGCTTAAAAGCAGGCTGATTCCCCTGGCAGTGCTGGACGAGTTCCAGGCAGCAGGGGTGTTTGTAGACTGGTGGCAGAACATCCGTTTTGATCTGAAGACCATTGTCACTCTCGGCTGGCATCACAGCCTGATTGCTGACGAATATCTGATGGCGGCATTTTTCCAATCTGATGCAGAGGCCATAGAAGCTTTGGAAAACCGGATCAGCGAAGCCCAGAGCGAACTGTCCGAAGCAGTGGAAAGCGCTCAGGAAACAGCGGCCTATGAGCCTGAGGAAGACGAAAAAGTCACTGCTGCTGTGATGAAAAAAGCCCTGAAAGAATTGATCGATGATCTGAAAAACAGCTCAGGAGCATCAGCGAAAAAAGAGCTGGCAACTTTGCAGGAGCAGGAAAAGATCATTGCAGGTCTGGAAAAGCGCATCAAGGAAGCCAGGGCTGAGCAGAAAAACCAGGCCGATGAACTGGAACTGAAGCTCAAGCTCAAAAGAGCAGGCGGGGATGAATTCAAGGCTGAAAACACAGCGATGCTGCACCAGGCTGAGGAACAGCTGGCCCAACTTGACGACAAAGACAAATCAGACGCCAAAAAGATCAAGGCCATCAATAAGGACATTGCGATTTTAAACAGACGCATCGAGGCTGTTGACAGCTTAGTGCAGGCCATCGGCGGGCAATTGACTGAACAAGAAGCCCAAAAACTGATCCTGCAAAAGGCCTTTGATCTGGTGTCATGCGAACTCAACCGGTATCTCAATGCCGAAAAGCGCGGTCTGATCCAGGCAGTGGAAAAGCTGTGGGATAAATATGCGGTGTCGAGTAAGGAATTAGAGATAAACAGATCCAAAACAATATTAGAACTGAAAAGTTTTTTAAGTGCTCTTGGCTACTGCGGCGATAAGTTAAACCCAGTTTCGACGGATACCGACAATGACTGATTCCTTTAATAGAGTAAAACTAAGTAGTTTCGCGAAATATGAGAAAGGAAAGCCACCTTCTCAATATCCTTTCTTTGGTCCTGATGCTGAGATTTATCTCAGCCCTGATTATCTTCGAGGACAAGCAGATGCTGAGACTGTCAAACCGAGTCCTAATGCAGTCCGTGTAAATGATGGG
>JAQTRI010000021.1:0-5739 GCA_028711905.1 Candidatus Wallbacteria bacterium
GAAACGCTGACCTGACCGTTTCATGCCCTGACGGGGTTTCAGTCAACAATGACTCATGGCGGTTTACACTCGGTACAGGTGAATCGCGTGAATTCACAGTCAACGGTCAGTGCCTGAACCATGAGAGTGCCTCATTGGCAGGATTCGGGGTCCGCGTTTCAGGGACAGATTTCCCTGCAGCGAATGCTATCGCATGGGTGAGTGTAAAGTAAGGCAATGATTCCTCACTTTGAATTCAGGGAATACATCAGAATCATCAAAGCCGCCGCCTCTACAGAAGGCGGGCCTTCAGCCACTGACCTGGAACTGCTGCATATCCTGATCGAGCAGCACGGCTGGGAGGGAAAGCTTGAAGTAAAAGGCCTCTGCGACCCATCCCCGATCTTTCTGGTTGAAATCACTCCAGGGGAGCTGTCCGAAGTCACAAGGCGAGCCTCCATCAGAGAAGCGGTTCTGCTGGCTGTCACCTCTGGAAACATGGACAAGCGCAGGCCGCATATCGTGAAACTGGCCCAGAAACTTATGCTTGACGAGTCATTTGTGGCTAAATCAGAGGACTGGAGCAGGCGCTACTTAGAACTGATCCGCGAAGGGCGGGCCCTGTTCAATGAATAACGCGCAAGATAAAGACACCCTGCTCAAGAGTCTGGATTGTCTGCTTGCCGGATCGCAACTGGACCAGACTGTTTTCATGTGCCTCGGTCAGAACATTGAACGGGAAAAATGGTTTCGCACCCGGATGTCCTGGCTGCATCGCACAGCCTTTGCCTGGGCTGAGAAAGCAGGTCTCATCGAGCAGAGCCGGATGGATGACCCTTCATTCACCTACCTCGGACCACAGAAAAAAAAGCTTTTGTGCGACTGCACACATTTCACAGGATCATTGATGCTGGAGGCCAGGGCGTGGATCAGCCTTTCTGCCTGCGAAGAAGATCCCGGACCAGCCTTTGCAGCAGGCGCATGTCTGCCGGTTTCCCCATGCACAACTGTGTTCCGTCCCTGGCGCTACAAGGACAGAATGCTGGTGTTCGAAAACCTGGAAAGATTGTATCTGCAGGAGATCGCTCTGATCAGGGAATTCTGGTCAGCCCACCTTTTTTCTTGAAACAGAAGGTGACTGTGGCACAACTTTCGGAGCATCACTAAGCACTTCTATGAAAGCCTCGACCAGCCAGGGATCGAATTGCGATCCTGAGCAGCGCTTCAGTTCCTGCATGGCCCAGTCCATTGAGCAGCTTTTTCGATAAGGCCTGTCTGAAGTCATGGCGTCAAAAGTGTCGGCAATGGCAATAATGCGCGAACCAACGGGAATGCCTTCACCAGAAAGGCCGTCAGGATAACCGCGACCGTCAAACCTTTCGTGGTGGTGCTTCATAAACTGGCTGACCTGTCCGAGAAATTTGATGCTCTTGATGATCTCTGTTCCCAGCATAGGATGTTTGCGGATTTCATTGAATTCTTCGTCCGAGAGATTTCCCGGTTTAAGCAGAATCCGTTCAGGTATTCCGATCTTGCCGATGTCGTGCAGAAGAGCCGTATGCCGGATAACCTCCAGTTCCGAGGGGGAGCAGCCGATTTTTTCGGCAATCTTGACCGCGTAATCAGCGACACGCTGGGAATGCCCATGTGTATAGGGATCTTTGGCATCGATAGCTGAGGCTAAGGACTGGATAGTTGTAAGATAAAGATTGACAAGCTCTGTGTAAAGGTGGGCGTTCTCAATTGCGCTCGCGCCTTGGTCAGCGATAGTGGACAGCAGATCCAGGTTATCCTGGTTGAACGGATTATGCGAGGCCAGATCCCTTTCCAGAGTAATCACGCCCAGCACACGGCTCTTGAAGATCAGTGGTGCGCAAATCAGCGAATACTCAGATGGAGCTTTCTGAAAAACCTTGTATTCACTGCAATGAGCCGTGTTTTTCACCAGAAGAGGTTTTTCCAGCCGCGCTGCTTTGCCGGCAATGCCTTCGCCTATATCAAAAGAAAGCTCAGACTCATGTGTCGGCAGACCATAAGTTTTTTTTATCTTGAGCCTCCTGCTCTCTTCCTCTAAGAGCATGAGAGAAACCCTGTCAGCATCGTACACTTTCTGTAGTTCGTTGATGAAAAGCTGTAGCACCCGCTCAATGTCCAGAGAAGAATTGAATTTGCTGCCCAGTGAATTGATCAGGGACAATTCACGCAGCTTTTCCGTGGCTTTCTCATAAAGGCGGGCATTGGAAATAGCTGATGCGACCTGAATGGCAATGGTCTCGATCAGATCAACATCTTCGGAATTGAAATGGGTCTTATTGGTTTTAGTGAATACATTAAGTATGCCGGTAATCCCTGTGCGCAGTCCGATGGGAACACTCATTACAGAACTGTGATGCAGAGACCTGCCGCTGAAAGAAGCAAAGGCCGGGTCCTGGCTCAGATCATTGCTGACAAGAGTACTGCCGGATGACAGCACATGCATGGAAATACGCTCTTCCAGTTCAAGTTCCGCATCAGTCATAGCTTTGCCGATTCCGGCTGATGCTTTGACGGTTAAAGCGCTTTCCTCGTTGTTTTTCATTAAAAGCGAGGCCTTTTCCACTTTCAGAAGCCGTACGATCAGATCCACAATAACCTTCAGCAATTCATCCAGATCCAGGATTGTGCTGATCGCCTTATTGATCTGAAACAGAATGGAAAGCTCGGCCACTTTCTGGCTGGCCTTGCGGTACAACCTGGTATTCTCGATGATCCTGGCCGCCTGATCAGCCAGATTTGTAAGCATGATCTCATCTTCCTTGCTGAAGGCGTTCTGGTTCTTACTGTCTACATTGAGTACTCCGATTACTTCATCTCCAGACATCAGGGGCACGGCCAGCTCGGATTTCACCTCTTCGTAAGTGGCGTAAAATCTTTCATCCTTCCGAACATCAGGCACATTCAGCAACCTGGCGTTCTGGGCGGCCCAGCCTGTGATCCCCTGACCAAGGTGCAGTTTGACCTTGTTTACCAGATCCTGGTCTTTGCCTTTGGCAACCGTGATGTTTAAAAACTCCTCGTCATCTAAGAGCAGTATCGCCCCTGTATGCGCAGTTGTCACTTCAGTAGCCACATCCAGAATCATCTGCAGAACCGCTTTCTGATCATAGATGTTGGACATGCCTTCAGAAACCTTTTTAAGAGAATAGATCAGCTTTTCCTTGTGGAGGTTCTCGTCACGGGCGGCAATGCTGTGAAGGCGGTCCCGCAGCAGATATTCGATCAGGGGTACTACATTCTCCCTGTCTGTTTTGAAGTTCAGACGGTGATGACCTGATGTGACCTTTGTTTCATAGGGCAGTTCGACATTCTTACCGGAAAAATTGAAAATTTCATTATTTCTGCGGTCACGGATCACAAGATGGCAGCCGTTGACTTCGCAGAAATCCGCGAGAAACTGGAGAAATTTCTTATCTATGTAGTTCATTCTACCCTTCAAAGACTACCTTATTGTTGGATAAAAGTCAAGTTCCCGGCTGCTTTTCGCGTCCCCGGGTCCTGGCATCCCCAGACAGTGACAGATAGACAAGATAACTGATCAGGGTATCGACCAACCCTGAGATAAACATCAGGTTGGAAAAAAACAGGCCTGAAGCAGGGCTCTTTCCGAAGCTCTGAAACAACAGTACTACAGCAGCTTCCCTGGTCCCCAGCCCTGCGACAGAAACAGGGATCAAGACTGCCATGCTGACTGCTGAACAGACCAGGAAAACCCGGGAAAAGCTCAACGCAGCTCCAGTGGAAAAGGTAATAATGTGAATTCGCAGGATAAAAGCCAGCATGGAAAAAACAGTCAGGCAGGAATACTCGAATATTCTTCCCGGCTCTGGAATTGCGCTGCGAGTTAAACCGAACCTGCTTGTCTGGCTGTTCAGCATACTGCGCAGACGGTCAAAGCATCCTGATGCCTGCGGCTCGCCACTGGTTTCCGGCCCCCCCTTCCGGCTGCATTTGTTCATCTTATCTTCACGCCGGTAAAACTGTGAGAACACGGCCAATATCGAAGCAACAGCTATTATGACGCCACATGATGCGACAACAGGATTGATTCCAGCCTCAGGCAGCATGAACAGGGCAACTGAGACGCAGCCGAAAACGCACAGCACTCCAAAATCCCACAAGCGGTCCACCAGCGTTGCAGTAAAGGCTTGCTCGTCAGCAGATATGAGAAAACGGAATTTCAGAAGATCCCCCAGCCTGCCTGGAGTGACAATACCGAAAAACAGCCCGGCCAGATAATAACGGAACAGTGTCATTGTGCTTTCAGAAGCCTTTCTGTCAAAATCAGTTAAGATCATGCGCCAGCGCAGAGCTTTCAACCAGATCTGGAAAAAGAGCGGCAGCAGGGAAAGAACGAGCATCCATGAGTTGATTCCCTGCCATGATCCGGCGTATGCCTTGAAATCAAGGCGATAAAGAATAACGCAGAGAATGCCAAAACCAATGAGCTTGTATAGAGGGAACCGCAGATTGGGTATCTTCAGCGCCATTTGCGCATTGTGGCCAGCATATCAGCCAGCACCCCGAAAAAAAAGAAATTCATTCCAGCTAAGAACAGAAGGATAAAACTGTCAGGAATCTGGTAAGAGATATGGTACCATTCATAGATCAGGTCCACTCCAGCAAGCATGAAAAACAATACACTTGTCGGCAAAAAAACCTTTAATGGGTTGAAAAAAATCATCATCTTCAGGATCAGATACAAGGTGGACAGGCCGTCACGGAACATACCGACCCGTGAGTGACCGCTGGTGCGAGCTTCAACTTCAACAGGCACATACCTGACCCTGAACCCGTCCACCAGAGCGGCCATGGTTACTGTAGTGGTAAATGAAAAACCGTCAGGAAGAAGGGGCAGGCAGCGCAGAATGAAATCGCGCCTGAAAACCCGCATGCCGCTGTTTAAATCAGGGATTTTCCTGCCTGAGAGATAGCCTGCGAACAGTTTGAGAAGAAACTTTCCCGGCCTGCGCAGCACACTCCCTCCAGATCCTCTCTGCCCGACTACCATGTCATGCCCGCTCGTTTCTGCAAACAGTTTCGCCAGTTCTGAGACCTTGTGCTGGCCATCACTGTCAATAATAGCGATCAGATCTCCTGACGCGGCCCTGATTCCGGTTTTCAGGGCAGAACCATAACCTGTGTTCAGGTCATGCCGGATAACTCTGAATCCGGTTGATGCAAGAATCTCCGGACTCCCATCAGTAGAACAGTCATCAACAAAAATGATTTCGAATTCACTTCCGGTTTGCTGTAATTGTGTAATCAGCCCTGGCAGAGACTCTTCTTCATTGAAAACAGGAATGACAATGCTGATTTTTTGGGCCATGAAAGGGATTTTACCAGAACAGCCGGGCGAACGCCAGATTTGCGCAGAACAGACGAATGATTTTTCGGACCTGGCATTTCGGAACATTCCCTGGATGAGGGTCGATTTTATTGAGCTTTTCACTGACCAAAGAAGCAATTGTATGGCAGAAAATGCATCAACCAAACGCGCTTCTTTGGGAAGTTAAAGATCATTATTGACTGTAAAGGTCAATAAATCGACCCCTACGACACAGGGCGAATAATTATTCGCCCCTACCTATAACCCATTACCTATAACCTATAACCTATTACCTATTACCTATAACCTATTACCCAAAAAAAGCACCCGGATTTCTCCGGGTGCTTTTTTGTTTCGCTATACCTTCGCTTACGCTCAGGTATTGATGCCCGTAG
>JAQTRI010000021.1:5839-18957 GCA_028711905.1 Candidatus Wallbacteria bacterium
CTCGCATAGAAGCAGTTACCTTCGGTTACTGCTTCTTGCTCGCACGGTAAAAAAGAGAGGCACTCTTTCGAGTGCCCCTCTGGTCAGTCATACCCTCACTTCGTTCGGGTATTGATGCCCGTAGCTCGCATAGAAGCAGTTACCTTCGGTTACTGCTTCTTGCTCGCACGGTAAAAAAGAGAGGCACTCTTTCGAGTGCCCCTCTGGTCAGTCATACCCTCACTTCGTTCGGGTATTGATGCCCGTAGCTCACATAGAAGCAGTTACCTTCGGTTACTGCTTCTTGTTCGCACGGTCAGTCAACTATGTTCTTGAACACCAGTGTCCTTTTGGCAATAGCGACAGTCTGGTTCTGCAGATAGATCTTGGCCTTTTCGCCAGTGGTCTTGTAAGCACCATAGGCCTGGGAAGATTCCCAGATGGAATAGGCTTCAAGATACGGGGATGCGTCATCAGCTGTGCCGATGAACAGTTCATAACCGATGTCCAGATGGGAGGAATCGCTTCCGCGGCCTTCTGAAGTGCGGCTCAGCCAGAATTTTACCCTTCTGTCAAAGGCGGAGGCATAGAAAAGCTTGTCAGACGGCCTGTGAAAGCCGTAAGTGTTGCGGATGGCAATCTGAGCAGCACCTTCGTCACCACCGGCTTCACCAACCAGAATGGTTTCAGCTTCAAGCACAGTCTCAGAAGGAGTTAACGAATCAAAGTCACCGGGCTTGTAAGACTGAAGATCATGCGCAGTCCATGATGCAATTCCAGCATCTACTGCTTCATCGTGCTCTGTTGCTGAAGCCAGGCCAGTGGCATCATAACCATTGCCGTCCACATCGGACCTTTCAGTGGTCTTGTTGGTGTGCACATCAAGCACAGCAATACCATAGGGTGTGCCATTGGCAGCAGCTACTGCAGTGCCGTCATAAGCAGTAGCAGCTACAGTATTAACATTAGCATTGCAACGCACAGATTTGGAGAAATACAGCACGATTTCATCGTCTGTGTCAAGAATGGTATTGCCGTTCAGGTCATCAGCGCGCACCTTGGCTAAGAACAGATTCTCAGGCAGGTAATAGGACTGGATGTCTTTGTCGTATTTGGATGTGCCTGCAAGAGCATAGTCAGAGGCATAGCTCTTGACATAGCCGGAATAGGCATTGATCTTGTAACCAGCCTGCCACGGGTCTGTGGGAAGAGCCAGCAGGTATGTGCCCACCAGATTGGCCAGTGTTTCCTGTTCGACAACCGATGTTGCCAGGATTCTGGAAAATGCGGATGTGCCGATCAGGCCTGTGTCCAGCAGATCTTCCGGAACTTCAGCATCGTGAAGAGTAACAGCTGTCACAAATGTTTCCATGTCGTTCTTGGCTTTGGCCACCTTGGCCTTGAACAGAATGTCACCTAAGTACAGTGTGGCCGCGCCGGTCATGATGATCAGGATCGACAGCGCGATCAGCAGTTCGAGGAGCGAGAAGCCCCTTCTTGTGCGTAGAAAAGTCATAGAACCTCCTTGTGGAAATCTGTGGCAGACATACTGCCGGTTTTTTTATAAGGTTATCAGGGCACTACACCTGTGTCAATACCCTGATCCGGTGAGAGGTCGTACCTCCTTTCGCGGCAATTTTTACAGCTTCTGTATATTTACTAACAAGTTCCATACCACTTGTTATGTAGCATACAACTGCGGCCTTTTCCATCATACAGTACCGCTTGACCGCTTTACTCCGGTGCGTATTTCCTACACCTGCCATCAGATGATTCTGCCTTGCTGCGGGTAAATCGGGTAGAGTTTTCCGGATTCCGTTAATGGGTATTTTTTTCACATGTTTTCAGCCTGTTTTTTTTCCAGTAGAGCTGCATTTTCTCTGATCCGTTTGGACCATGGCAGAATTTCCAGTGCTTTACGATATATCGGCAGGGCCCTCTGAAAGTCTCCTGTGCTGATCAGGCACCAGCCGATTTTTTCCAGAAGATACGGGTTGAACTGGCTCTTTTTTCCGGCTGACAGATAGGCGTTGAGCGCTTCTGAATTTCTTCCTGCATCAGACAAAGCATCTCCCAGCATGATTTCGATTTCAGGATCAGGGTTCAGCTCTGTCGCCATTTGAAGAAATCGCACACTATCTCCCTGGTTGATCGATGCTTTCTGCAACATTCTGTCCGCAGCCGCCCATCTGTAAGTCGGCAGGATACACATAAGTATCGGTAGGATAACAAAAGGCATAAGCCTGAATCTGAACCTGTCAGCCACCCGCACCTGTTCCCCGGCGTGTTCGATCCCTGCGACTAAGTACAAAAGGGGTACAGTTGCGGCAATAGCGTGAAACGGGAAACTGACCATGCTTGCGGCTGTGACAATCAGAAATGCCGCAGCATGAAACCAGGACTGCCTGTTCTTTGATGAGAAACACCCCACCGCGAGAATCACCACAGCTAACAGCAGCGCAGGCACCAGAAACAGCCCGCCCTCTGCCAATAGATTCAATATCTCATTATGTGCATTTTCAACTACAGTGTCCTCGCCCCGAAGTTCAAACTCCCTTTCTGACCGATACAGATGATAGGCCTCGCCAAAACGGTTTAATCCAACTCCAGCAGGGTTTTGCGCAATCATCCTGCAGGCAGATTTCCACACCTCATACCTGAAGCTCTTGGAAGACATACCTCGCATGCCGATGTTCCACACAAAAAGCGCAGAAAGAATCACTATGCCTGTCGCAACCAGATACTTGCGCTTAGATGGAGTCAACAAATCCATGGCTTTGAGAAAAACACACCCTGCCATGATCAGCCAGAGCAAAAGCGACCTGGTGAAAAGAGGATAAACCGAGAACAGCGCCAGTCCTGCCAATGAAGCTGCATTCATCCGGAACTTCCATAAAAGGATCGGAAAGGAGCATAAAATCACCAGCCCGGAAAACTGGTTGTTTCCCGTCAGATTAGGAGTCAATTCCCCGGCCAGCAGGCGAAATATTCCAAATCCAGCCAAAACGGCTCCGGTAAAGATAACAGCCTTAGAGCAGGCTTCATTCTCTTTATCCATACCTGTTACATTCAGAAGCAACTCATAGTAAACAGGAAATAAGGCGAGAGTCCAGTGAAACATGGTAAACCGTTCGCCGGCTATTAATGTGTGAAGCCAGAACCAGCATGTCACTATGGTAATAAATGCGAGGGCAGGAGACCAGACCGGCCGCAATCGTGTGGCGAACAGAGCTGCAGTTAAAGCCGCCAGAAAAAATACATGTTTGGGAGTAATCAGGGCCTGATAAAAAAAAGGAGCATACACCAGCGGGGTCAACAGAATAAGCGCTGGAATCCAGTGCCTGAACCTGGCAATCATTTACATGTTACCCGCATATCAGCATAACCATTATCCGCTATCACGCATAACCGAATACGGGCGAATAATTATTCGCCCCTACCTATAACCTATAACCTATTTACCTATCACCAAGTCTGTCCATATGTCAGATTCTCGTAATCAGCCAGCTGAGGATCGCCTGTCGCGTCTTCATTGACAAGATACGGAGTAAGAAACATCAGCATTTCTGAATCGATAATCGTGCTGGAATCGGTTTTAAACAATTTGCGCAGGAACGGGACTTTTTTCAGAAGCGGATTACTGATCTCGTCCTTGTTCTCCCTCTGATTGATCAATCCGCCCAGCACAACTGTTTCGCCATCTTTTACACGCACAAAAGTGTTGGTGTTCTTGCTGGAACGGTGTACCTGACCGTCTTCTCCGATATTAATGATTGACGAGATGTCCAGATTGATGTCCAGCTCGATTTCCCTGTCCTCATGTATCGTCGGCTTTACAGTCAACTTGATACCGACTTCCAGTTCCTCGTATCTCTTGATCGGCTGCACATACTGCAGCTGATCACCCGCAACATTGACTGTCCTGTCACGATAATACTGTTGATTATTGGTGTTGCTGCGCAGATTCGTAACATTCTGGTTGCTTGAAGATCCTGTCAGTGTGCCGACATCCACGATCTGCAGGCCATCGTAAGTATAATACGGCACAGGCACGACCTCACCCACATTAATGGTAGCGCTCTTGCCGTCAATAACACGGATGATGGGGCTGGAGAGAATTCTCGCGCGCTTTTTCTCAGCCAAGGTTTCCAGTAATGCCACCAGATCATCAGTCACTCTTTTGTAGAGATTGAGCTTCATGATCTGGACAGCCACAGGTGTATTCTTGATCGTGACTCCCAGTTTTTCCATGTCGTTCTTGCTGATCTCCACCAGCCGCACATCAATGCGCACCTGACGCAGCTTGCGGTCGATTCCCTTGATAATGTCGGTCAGAATCTGCACATTTTCCGGTGTGTCATAGACGATAAGGGCATCGATCCGGGAATCTATTGTAATAGAATCCATTGAAAGTCGTTCGGACAGTTCCTTGTTACCCTTGAGCAGCTCCACCACATCCTTGGGATCAGCATTGACCAGCTGGAACACGCGACGGATTTTATTCTTGGCGAATTTCTTTCCCGCGTTCTTCTCAGTGACTATGAAAGTGCTGTCATTAAAGCGGTAACCGTCAAGCTGGTATGTGGTAAGAATCAGGTCCATCACTTGCTTGAGCGGCATGTTATTGATGAAAAGATCCACTTTGCGCTCTTTGACCTCATTGTCGACCACAACATTCAGGCCGGTCATCATGGAAATAGTCTGAAAGGCCTCTCTCAGATTCATGGCCGTAAAACTGAAACTGACCGGGCCTTCAAACAAAGGAGCCGCCGAAACTCCTGTAATAGAAAGCATGCCGCCCTCGTACCTGTATGAAATCCCGTTTTTATCGAGAATTTCCCTCAGACAGTCGCGAAAGGTGACTGCGTTTAAATTAACGGTAAGTGCAAGATCGACCGCCTGTTCGAATACTGCGCTGACACCAAATTCACGGCTGACAGCTGCAACAATTTCCTGGACAGGCCTTTCCGTGAAGCTGAGGTTGACCAGCTTCGCGCCGGCTGCTTCTGCAGGTTCCCGAATTTCCGGAACAAAGGAACCCTGCGAAGCGGATGCCGGAACACCGGAGACACTGAATGAGACATTCAGACCTCCCTGCACCTTTTCCACGCTGTATCCGGCCGAGGACTTCAATACTGTGGTCAGACGCAGCATTGCCGGGTCCTGCTTGACCTGTGAAAGCCTGAAGAGCTTGACCGCATTACCATTGACTATGCGGGTGTACTCCCCTTCAGGGTAAACACAGCCCAGAAGATCGATAATCAGAATCAGGTCATTGCCGTCTTTTTTCAGGAAGTGTGGTACTTCACCGTCAAAACTGAGCACTAGTCGCTCAGTCGCTTCGGCAAGAATCACTTCCACGGTTTCAAGGGTTACAGCTGCACAAAGCATGGAATTACATGCAAACAGCAGCACCAGAAACATCAAGTTTATCAAACTGTGTTTTCGCATCATCACTCAAGATATCGGCTGGAATGTTGATGATCTATAGCGCAAGTTTGTACCGGCTGACCAGGGAGGGAAAGGAATACGGGCGAATGGTTATCTGCCCCTCCTGATCACTGATTACCCATTACCTGTTACTCATTACCGGTCCAATTTTTCACAAGCTGTACATCCCTGTGAAAAAGTTAATGACCTTTAAAGCGATAAACGCAGCTATCACAAGATACAGCACTAAAGGAACAACCTTGCAGATGTTAGTCAGTCGGCCGAGAAACCTCTGCCTTTGTGTTTCAGCTTCGCGCATGGCGGCTTCAGGCAGCTTTCCGCATACTTCAGCACTGGAGAGATATTCAACCGCATTCTGGTCCCTGAGCAATCTGCTGCCCTTCAAAGCTGCCGCAAAAGGGGAACCTGCCTTGAGCGAAGACGAAAACCTGTCTGCCGCATCACGAAGGCTGTCAAGCAGGAGAACACTCCGGGCATTGTCGGTCGTAGCCAGCATCGGAATCCCGGCTTCAAGCTGCAGTCCGAACAAATAAAGGTATGATGACATGTCCTGCATCACGAACAGATGACCGACAAATGGAATGCCGGCCATGGTTTCCCTGCCCCTGGATGAAAAAAAGGGATACACTGATGCACCAAGCAGCGCCCACACGATTATTAGTTTAGGCACCACTCTGAATAGATAGGAAAACCAGCCATCGACAAACACCACTGACAGGTCAGGAATCAGAACAGCGAAATGCAGTAAAAAAACCGGATACGCCAGGCCCATGCCCAGTTTACTCAAAACCTCAGTCCTGGTGCGATGAAACTGGGCCAGCAGATTGAAGATCTTCTGCCATTCACCGGTAGTACCGGCGACTAAAAGCAGCCTGCGGTCTGATTCAGGAAAAAAATCCGGTTCCTGTTCCCACACGCGCTCCAGACCATGTCCGCCTGCCGCAGTTTCCTCAAGCATTTTCCCGATTCCAGGGGGAATCAGTCCGCCGGATGCGGCCACTGCTCTGGACAGCGACAGTCCCGCGTCCAAGCCGCGGGACATCGCTTCATAGAACATGACCCTGCGCCTGATATGCAGAAGTGTTTTCACAGTAATTCTTTAATCCTGCGGGCCACGCTCTGTGCATCGAGTTTCTCCCGCCTGTAAAGGTCGTCCCTTTCGCCGGATGCCGAATATCCCCTGACTCCAAATCTGCAGAGGCCGGGTCTGTAACCCTTTCCCGCCATGTATGTGCCAAGGGTACAGCCAAAACCGGAGCATTCTAAGTGGTCCTCCAGGGTCACCCAGAAACGGTTTCCTGTAACCGTGGCCAGAGTAAACTCATCCACAACAAGGGGGCAGCTCACTGAGCAGATATTAACCTCCACCCCGTCTTTCTTGAGAATTTCCCAGGCAGTCAGGGCCTGCTCAGCCATCTGACCGACCGCGAATAATGTAATTTCAGCCTTATCGGACTTGCGAAGCATATCAAAACGACCGAATTCAAACGCGTAGTCCCCACCAAACAGCGGGTTTCCTGATTCATCCTTGATAATTCCGAGCTTGCTTCGGCCCATCACCAGAAGGAAATTCCCAGGATTTCCGGCTGCCAGTTTTACCGCCCTGTCAGTCTGGTTCGGGTCAGCAGGGCAGATGAGCTTGAAATGTGGAAGATTACGGAACAGGCCTATGTAATCTATGCACTGATGGGTTTTGCCGTCTTCGCCGACATCCAGGCCGCAATGAGTGCACACCAGCTTGAGCTCCGCGTGGTTGATATCATTTAACCGAGCCTGATTGTAAGCCTCGCATACACCGAAAACACCGAAATCAGCCCAGAATACCAGCACTCCCTGAGTTGAAGCCGCTCCCGCCATCGCAGCAGTATGGTGCTCCTGGATACCGGTCTGGAAAAATCCGCTGTTGAACTTGCTGCAGAATCCATCGGTTTTAACCGATCCCGCGAGATCGCAGTCGAAAACCGCCACAGGCAACCGATCTCCCTTGTTAGCCTCGGCGATATCCACTAAGGCATTGCCAAAAGCCGATCGATTATCTGTCTTTTCCTGGTAAGTGCGTGCAGGCGGGATCGTGATGCTGACCGGTTGGTTGGAAACAACTTGTCCTTCAGAAAAATCGAAGTTTTTCCGCAAACTACGGTCCAGTTCCAGGTCATCGCTCTGCCCAAGTTAAGCGATAGCTTTGGTGAGTTCTTCTGCTGAAAGGGGGCTGCCATGGTACTTGTGCTTGTTTTCCATAAAGGACACCCCCTTTCCCATAACTGTTTTAGCCAGAATCATCACCGGCCTGGAACTTTTTCCGGCTAAGCGCAAGGCGTGGTAAATCTCGGAAAAAGAATGGCCGTCAATCTCAATGGTTTCAAACCCAAAAGCCCTGTATTCAGCGTGCAGGTCCTGAGGCATGACATCATGAATACTGCCGCTGATCTGCAGCCTGTTGTAATCCACTATCACGGTCAGATTTGTAAGACCATACTTGGCTGCGAATCGAGCGGCTTCAGCGTTCTGCCCTTTCTGCTGCTCTCCGTCACCTGTAATCACAAAAACACGGAAAGAATCACCGGTAACCCTGCCTGCCACAGCCATGCCGCAACCAGTTGATATTCCCTGTCCAAGGTTGCCGGTTCCCCATTCGATTCCTGGAACAACGCGTTCGACATGCCCCTCGAACGGGCTCCCTGCCAGCCTGAACCCCGCTACAGCCCTGTCAATGTCGAACCACCCCAGGTTGCCAAGCGCTGAATAGGCGGCCGGGCTGGTGTGGCCATGGCTTACGACAATCCGGTCCCTTGCCGGATCAGACACCCGGTCAGGGGCTACAGATGCGTATCTCCAGAGTGTCAGATAAATGTCGATCGATGACATGGACCCGCCCGGATGACCGGATTTGGCCAGAGTCGTCATGCGCAGAATGTCGCCACGACATTTAAGGGACAGGCGTGAGAGCTCCTTTATTTCGTCCTGATTGAGGTGTTCACTGATAAAGGATTCAGACATGCGGTCCTCCGTTACGGATTTGTCATGATATTACCGGGATAAGAGAAAAATTTCCAGAAAAAAGTAGGGGAGAATAATTATTCTCCCCTGCACAGATTGATTGCTTAGCGAAATCCTTACTTGATCTCGATTTCAGCTTTGCATTCTTTGAATTTTTCCTTGATCTGAGCTGCTTCGTCCTTCTGAATGCCGGTTTTCAGCGCTTTCGGCACTGCTTCTACCAGGTCTTTGGCTTCTTTCAAGCCCAGTCCGGTAACTTCGCGCACAACCTTGATGACCTTGATCTTGTCTGTTGCATCATAGCTCTTGAGCACAGCGTCAAATTCGGTTTTTTCTTCAGCTGCTGCGGCAGGGCCGGCCATCATCGGCATAGCCATGGCCATCGGTGCTGACGCTGACACGCCGAACTTTTCTTCCATAGCCTTTACGAGCTCAGAGAGCTCAAGTACGGTCATTTTTTCGATTGCTTCCATAATCTGGTCTTTGTTCATTTTTCCTCCATTGTTCCAGGTCAAGCCTGTGCTTCTTTCTGTTTCTTGATTTCACTGACGCAATTGACAAATCCGCGGATCACGCCCGAACACACTGTGACGAATCCGGTAATCGGGGCCTGCATTGTGCCAAGCACCTGAGCCAAGAGTATATCGCGACTCGGCAGCTTGGAAAGACTGTCGATATCGGCTGCAGACAGTAACCTGTTCTGAAGAACTCCGGCTTTGATTTTCAGCTTGCTGAATTTTCCGGCGCATTCCGAAACGACCTTTGCGGTACTGGCCGGATCGCCGTATGAGAAAATCAGTCCATTCGGTCCTGATAGGAGATCTTCCTTGGAAAGGAGCGGATTATCCTTGTCCAGGGCCTTGCGCACAAAAGTGTTTTTGTACACCTTGTACTCGGACTGGCAGCTGGTTTTGAGTTTACGCCTCAATTCGCTGATCTGTTCAACAGTCATGCCCTGATACTCAGCCAGCATGATCATTTTCGAGCGGCTCAGCTTTTCCTTGATCTGATCTAAGAGATCAGCCTTCTGCTTCTTACTCTGCATTGCATTCACCTCCTTTCCCTGAAAAAATTATTTCCTTATAAAGCAAACATCTTCTGCGAACGAGACGCAGAAGATGTTACAAACAATTACTCTTCCAGTCTCGGTAGGTTCCCCTTCCGGGGATTTATATTCGCCTTAGCGACTAAACCCACTGTCTTCAACCCTGCTGCATAGTATGAGGGCAGGTCACGACCTGCCCCTACAAATCATTATGCCTCCATCACCTTCTTGGCTTCATTGTAATCAACACGAATCGCCGGTCCCATACAGGAAGAAATGTAGCAAGACTTGACATAAGTGCCTTTAGCACCTGACGGTTTGGCTTTCCAGATTGCCTGGTAAAGAGCCATGAAATTTTCGCGCAGCTTGGCGCTGCCGAAAGAAATCTTGCCGATCGGGACATGCAGGTTACCCTGTTTGTCAACTTTGAATTCCACCTTACCGCTCTTGATTTCACTGATAGCCCTGGCCACTTCGTTGGTAGCGGTTCCAACTTTGGGATTGGGCATCATGCCGCGGGGACCGAGAACTTTTCCGATTTTTCCAACAAATCGCATCATATCAGGGGTGGCGATCACAGCATCAAAATCCAGCCAGCCCTTCTGAATTTTTTCGATAATATCCTCGCCGCCGACAAAATCGGCACCGGCTTCCCGTGCTTCCTTTTCCTTGTCACCCTGGGCAATGACCAGCACCCGTTTGGATTTTCCTGTTCCGTGCGGCAGGACAAGGGTGGACCTGACCTGCTGGTCGGCATATTTAGGGTCGACCCCGAGATTCATCGACATCAGAACAGTCTCGTCAAACCTTGCGCATGCTGTTTCAGGAACAAGGTCAAACGCCTCATTCACCGGATAGGCCCGGCTCGCATCCACTTTACTTTCCGAATTGCGGTACTTCTTTCCTCTTGCAGGCATTGTTCCTCCTTGTGGTGCCAACGCGATTACTCGCTCCCACTAGCCTTGTGTACTACTTTGAATAGTCAATTTCAAGCCCCATACTGCGGGCTGTTCCGGCGATGATCTTGAACGCAGCATCAATATCCAGAGCGTTCAGATCAGGCATCTTCTGTTCGGCAATCTCTTTGACTTTGGAGGCCGGAATTTTTTTATCGACCTTCTGCTTCAACGGATTGGACGACCCTTTTTCAATACCGGCAGCCTTGCGCAACAGAACAGCGGCAGGCGGGGTCTTAGTGATAAAAGTGAAACTGCGGTCAGCATATATCGTGATCACAACTGGAATAATAGTATCTCCGGCCTTGGCTGTCTTGGCATTAAAGGCCTTACAGAATTCCATCATGTTCACGCCATGCTGGCCCAGAGCCGGACCTACCGGCGGGGCAGGTGTAGCTTTACCAGCTGCAATCTGCAGTTTGACAATCGCATTTACTTTCTTGGCCATGACGCACCTCGCATCTTATAGTTCTTCAACCTGGGAAAAGTCGAGTTCCACCGAGGTTTCCCGGCCGAAGATCTTCAGAAGCAGTTTAACGCTCTGCTTTTCGTGATTGATTTCCCGGATTTCACCGATGAAATCCACGAAAGGACCTTCCTTGATCTTGACTTTATCTCCGAGATCGTAGTTGAATTCAATTTTTTTGGGTTTGGCCTGCAGGCCGATCTGAGACAGAATGTTATGCACTTCGCGTTCAGAGAGAGGCGAAGGCTTGTTCCCGAGCCCTATGAATCCGGTCACACCAGGTGTGTTGCGTACAACAAACCAGGATTCATCGTCCATGACCATTTCGATCAGGACATATCCGGGAAAAATCTTCCGGTCTTCTTCCTTTTTCGAAGGATCCGGTTTGTTCTCGACCGGTATCAGGATGTTGAAGATCTTATCCTGCATACCCATAGTAGCAATACGATGTTCGAGATTGACCTTTACCTTACCCTCGAAACCGGAATAAGTGTGCACGACATACCATTTGTTCTCGGCCATGTTTACCTCTACCTTATCCGGAAAATATAGCCGACCAGGCCTTTGAACAGAGCGTCAAGAGCGCCGACATAGACGCCCAGAACAACCGAAAGCAGAATAACCACTTTGGTTGAAGACATGACACCTGCTCTTGAAGGCCAGCTGACCTTTTTCAATTCAGCACGGACATCTTTTAAAAATGTTACCATCTTCAGCCAGTAATTTTGCATCATTACCTCAAAATCTTATAAGAAATATGGCAGGCCCGGGAGGCCTCGAACCCCCAACCCCCGGTTTTGGAGACCGGCGCTCTGCCAATTGAGCTACGAGCCTACCTTGCAAACTCCTAAATCTTGGTTTCCTTGTGCTCGGTATGTTTGCGGTCGTGGGAACAGTACTTTTTAATCACCAATTTTTCCTTGGCGGTTTTTTTGTTCCGCGTAGTCGTGTAATTTTTCCGCTTGCATACCGTGCATTCGAGCACAACCTTTTCACGCATGGGACACTTCCTTTACTCGATAATAATAGTCACAACGCCGGCGCCTACTGTACGGCCGCCCTCGCGGATGGCGAAGCGCAGTTCCTTCTCCATGGCGATCGGCGTAATCAGTCTTACTTCCATCTCCACATTGTCACCGGGCATGATCATTTCAACACCCGGAGGCAGTATGATCTCTCCGGTCACATCCGTTGTCCTGAAATAAAACTGCGGTCTGTATCCGGCGAAAAACGGCGTGTGCCTGCCGCCTTCTTCCTTTTTCAGAACATAGGCCTGACCCTTGAAATGCGTGTGCGGCTTGATCGATTTCGGAGCTGCCACAACCTGTCCGCGGGACACATCGTCCTTGTCTATACCGCGCAGCAGCAATCCGCAGTTGTCTCCGGCCTGACCCTCGTCTAAGAGTTTCCGGAACATTTCCACGCCTGTCACTGTCGTCTTGCGGACATCTTCGGTCATACCCACGATCTCGACTTCATCGCCCACATGCACTTTGCCGCGCTCGATCCTGCCTGTCACAACAGTGCCGCGACCGGTGATGCTGAACACATCTTCCACTGCCATCATGAAGGTCTTGTCCACTGCGCGCTCCGGCATCGGAATGTATGAATCCACCGCGTCCATCAGAGCCAGAATCGGCTTGGTTTCCGGATTGTCCACGCTCGGGTTCTCATAGGCCTTTAATGCGCTTCCGCGGATCACGGGCAGCGTGTCTCCGGGGAATTCATACTTGGAAAGCAGTTCCCTGACTTCCAGTTCCACAAGGTCCAAAAGTTCCGGGTCATCCACCATGTCGCACTTGTTCAGAAACACCACGATGTATGGCACATTCACCTGGCGGGCCAGAAGTATGTGCTCACGGGTCTGAGGCATCGGGCCATCGGCTGCAGACACCACCAGGATCGCTCCGTCCATCTGCGCAGCTCCGGTGATCATGTTCTTGATATAGTCCGCGTGTCCGGGGCAGTCCACATGCGCGTAATGCCTCTTGTCGGTCTCATATTCGCAGTGATGCGCATTGATCGTGATCCCACGAGCTTTTTCCTCGGGCGCATTGTCGATTTCATCATATTTCTTCACTGTTGCCAGGCCCTTGTTGGCCATAGCCATGGTGATTGCAGCAGTCAAAGTCGTTTTGCCGTGGTCAATGTGACCAATGGTCCCGATGTTGACGTGCGGTTTGTTCCTCTCAAATTTTTCCTTCGCCATCACTTACCTCCTGAG
>JAQTRI010000336.1 GCA_028711905.1 Candidatus Wallbacteria bacterium
GCTGTGGTGTTCTTCAATGCCCTGTCCGGGTCAATCGCATATGCCAGGAAAAAGCGCATAGATTACCGTTCAGGCTCAATGTTCGCCCTTGCCTCTGTTCCAGGCGCAATCATCGGAGCCCTGAGCGTAAATCTGATTCCGAGGACAACCTTTAACATCGTGTTCGGATGCATGCTGATTGCTGTTTCCCTGTTTCTGTTCATGCGCCCGGGGAATAAGGCTCCTGAACAGTCAGGAAATTGCGGGCATCTTTACTCAAGACGCTTAGTGGAAAAAAACGGCCAGGTTCACACATACTCATACTCTCTCAGAAATGGGCTCGTGATCAGCGCTTTAGTCGGTGTTTTATCCAGTCTCCTGGGTATAGGCGGAGGCATCATTCATGTGCCGGCCATGGTAAAACTCCTGAATTTCCCGGCACATATCGCCACAGCCACTTCTCACTTCACACTGGCTGTCACTGTCTTGGCCGGGGTAACTGTGCATCTCTTAAGCGGCACACTCTCCGGCAATGCTCAAATGATTTTGTATCTGTCCTTTGGTGTGATTGCAGGAGCTCCTGTGGGAGCCTTGCTTTCCGATAGAATGAAAGGCTTGTGGATCATGCGACTGCTGGCTTTAGCGCTCGGCTCTGTCGGCGTCAGGATTCTTATTCAGGCTATGCAGAGCAGTTCTGTCATCTAAGTTCTTAAGCTCAATAAATTGACGGTCCTCTATAGCGAGCGTTTTTTCCAGAATGTGAACAGCAGGATGAGAGACAGCATCAGCGCCAGCCCCAGCACAATCCAGAATCCCATGGGGCTGCCCCCGGGTTGGGCTCCCCAGGGAACATTGACATTCATGCCCCAGAAACTGGCCACCATGGTCGGAACTGACAGCACGACAGTAATCAGCGTGAGAAACTTCATCACAATATTGACATTATTGGAAATAATCGAGGCAAAGGCATCGGTCATCCCGTTGAGGATTGCGCTGTACATCTGCACCATTTCCAGAGCCTGTCTGGTTTCAATCACCACATCCTCCAGAATATCCTCGTCCTCCTCATATTTAGGGATCAGGGATACCTGCGTATTCAGCCTCAGCCTGATCAGCTTTTCAGTGACGATCTGATTACCGCGAAGCGAGTTCTCGAAATAGATCAGGCTCTTGCCCAGTTGCAGCATCTGAAACAGTTCGCGATTCTGCATCGAGACGCTTAGCTCATTTTCAATTTCGTCCGTGCGTCTTGTGATATGACTCAGCATCTTCAAATACAGAGAAATGGTCTTGTGCAGAATCTGAAAGATAAAGCGGGTCGGTTTACCGGTATTGAAGCTTTTGATGTTGTTCCTGACAAAGTGGTTGAGAATTTCGTTTTCTTCCAGGCTGACAGTGATCAGAATCCCGCCTGTAATAATCAAGCCGAGAGGCAGGGTGTCATATTTGTCCTCTCCCAGATGCAGCGGTGTATTGATGATGATCAGTATAACCCCGTCATCGATCTCGATGCGGGATCTCTCTTCCTCGTCAAAAGCCGCACGAAGCAGATCCATCGGCAGGTTCAGGCCCTGCGCCACCAGTTCATCAGATTCGCGGTCAGTGCCGATGATCCTGATCCAGGTGCCCTGCTCATTAAGGTCCAGCGGAATTTCCTGAAGCCCGACAGGGGTGCTGCGATATTGAGTGATCATCAATGCTCCCTTTTCAGGACGATTCTCGGGATTCTACTCCGGACCCCATCAGTAAGTCAACAATTCGGCGCAGGCGCACGGGAACAGTACAGAGTCAGCTGACAATGCAACACCCCCGCCGGACAATAACAATTTACCGCATTGTTTTCAGCACTCATTTCGCAGTATCATGAATATAATGAGCTTTTATCTGGCTAAAGAAGCAACGGGAGCTGACTAAATCGGTTAACAACGCGAGCTTCTTTGGCCAGTTAAAGATCAATATTGACTGTAAAGGTCAATAATGCCATTGGTCTGCAAGGAGCATACATGAAAATCCTGTCAGTGATCTTGTTTTTGTACCTGCTGTGCTTCCATACCCGCGCCGGAGAAGAACTGGAAAAAATCGTCACAGTGTTCCGCGCTTCGGACGGATCAATCCTCTCTTTTCAGGAATTGATGCTGGAATTGAATTCAAACTACGATGTGGTGTTTGTTGGTGAGCTGCACGATGACCTGATCACACACAAATGTGAACTGGAAATGCTCTCCGGCCTGTATAAACTGGACCCGTCCTGGAACATCTCCATGGAAATGTTCGAGCGGGATGTGCAGCACACCCTTGACCAATACCTGACTGGTGCGATTGACGAAGCCTCATTTCTGGCATCAGCCAGGCCATGGCCTGAATATCAGTCCAGTTACCGCCCTCTGGTGGAGTTCGCCAGAACCGCGGGCATATCAGTGCTGGCCGCTAATGTACCCCGCAAATACGCTTCTCTGGTTGTCAAGCAGGGTTGGGATGCCCTCAATGTGCTTCCTCCGGATGAGAGAGTCCTTGTCTGTCGTGAACTTTTCGCCCTTGAAGACGATTACTTCCGCCGCTTTCTGGATACTATGGCCCGCAATATGGGAAAAGAAACCACGATGCAAATGATGGAAACCTACCGCAGCATGTATCTTGGTCAGTGCATCAAGGACGATACCATGGCCGAATCAATGAACGGGTTCCTGCTGAATCATCCCAGATCCAAGCTGATCCATTTCAATGGCCGTTTCCATTCGGATTATCGTCTTGGTACTGTTCAGAGGCTGCTTCTGAGAAACGATTCGCTGGAAGTGGCAGTGGTATCGATTGTGCCCCAGGAAAAAGAGCATAACCGGGTTCTGAAGCAGGAAGATATGCCCTTAGCTGATTTCGTCATTTACTGCGAACGCATATCCAGCGATGACCCTTTGCAGAAGCGCACCATGCTCAAGAGCGAAAATGTGGTACACATCTCCGAGCATTACCTTGATATCGAACTGCTTCCGGAAGACAACATGATCCGGGCCTTTGACCGCATATCTTTCGATCAGCCAACCACCAGGCCTTTTACCTTCAGACTGTTCCGCCAGGCTCTGATCGATGCAGTCACTGTGTCCGGCGTCACACAGGAAATCAGCACTGCCCGGGAAGATAATTTTCTCAGGGTGACAATAAAACCGGATAAAAAGCAGGTCCTGCGGGGTTTTGAAGTGCGTTATTCCGGCCAGATTTATCAGCCCCTTACTGGAAGAAGGCTCGATCAGGCGCATGATTTCACTCCAGGCATGATCTCCACTGCTGAGGGGGAAGGCGTTTTCCTGCCCGCCGGCTGCGGCTGGTATCCTTGCGCAGACGATGACCTGTCGCGTTTTACGGTCAGAATCACGGCCCCTCCAACGCTGATTTTAGTCTCCCAGGGTGAATTGATCAAGCGCGAAACAGCCGACAACCGGGGAATCACTGTCTGGCAAGCGACACAGCCTTCAGAAGGCTGTGCATTAGTCGGCGGGGATTACCAGGTGCGTACTCTGGTGCACGGCGATGTTTCGCTTTCTGCCTATCTTTTCGAGGAACACTTCTCATTTTCGGATGAGATCATAAAGCTGCTTATGAAGTATCTTGATGCCTATCAGGAGCTGTTCGGTCCTTTGCCCTTCAAGCGCTTTGATGTGGTGGAGAGCTTTTTCTCCGCCGGTTACGGCATGCCCGGATTTACTCTGCTGGCACCTGAATTGTTCAGCCCGCGCATGAGCTTTGTCATCAGCGATCCAGGCACGCTGGCTCACGAGCTTCTTCATTCCTGGTGGGGTCACTCAGTCATGGTGGATGAAACCGGAGGCAACTGGTGTGAAGGACTCACATCTTACTGCTCCAATTACTACTGGAAAGTTTTTAATGAGGGGCCGAAAGCTGCTGTGGAGTGGCGGAAAAAGACCATTGTCGATTATAACATGCTTCCTGAGGACAGCATCTATCCACTGATCGATTTCAAAACCAATTCAAGCGAAATTGACGCGCTGGTCGGATACGGCCGGGGGGCTATGTTCTACCATATGCTGCGCCATTACCTCGGGGAGGAACGCTTTTTTAGTGGTCTGCGCAATGTGATCAAAAACTTCTCCGGAAAAAGAATCTCCTGGCCACAACTACGCACAGTGCTTTTGGATAATCCAGGCGAAGAGAACGAGTTCATCAGCGGCCTGTTCGAGCAGGCACTTACATACAGAGGCATTCCGGATCTGCGCCTGGAAAATATCCAGCGCACTGATGAATGCGTGGCTTTTGACCTGGTGCAGACCGGGGAAATATACGCGCTGAAACTGCCGCTGCGCATTGTCACTCAGGATAAGACTGAAAACCGTACACTTTTCATAGACGGCCCGAAAAAGCATTTCTATTTCAAATATGAGTGCCCGGTCAAAAGCGTGGAGATCGATCCGGATTATCACATCCTGCGGAAACTCTCCCCCTCAGAGTACCCGCTGTGCCTGAA
>JAQTRI010000337.1 GCA_028711905.1 Candidatus Wallbacteria bacterium
TTCCCCGCCGGCTGTCAGGTGCACTTCAAATCCCTGCCTGAGCAGAAGCCTAGACATCAATTCCGCCCTAGTTGAAACATCTTCAGCAATCAGGATTTTTTTCTTCAGTTCATTTTTTAATTGCACCCCAGACCTCCAGTTTTTCAAGCTATTCGGATAAATCAACAACCAAGTTTTCCACTCTAGCTTTGTTTTTTTCAGACGCAGCAGTTTCTAAAGCGACTCCCGCCTCTGATAACTCGGGCAGGCCAAAGCTTCCGCCACTCCCCTTCAGCCTGTGCCCGATAGTGATGATTTTACTGAAATCAGTTTTGTTTAAAGCAGATTTCACCTGCTCAACATCCGAGCGCACTTCAACCAGATACCTTGATAATAGCTCCTGCATTTCCGGATCAGTGGAAAATACGGCGCTGATCTGTGAGCCTTCCTGAACAGCTGCGCTCTGGGATCCGTTTTCAAACAGCCTGGCAATTACTCGATGCAGCTGCCCGGAATTCAGTGGTTTAGCCAGGTGGTTGTCGCATCCGGAATCCAGGCATTTCCAGATCTCCTCTTTGTATGCAGCGGCTGTGACGGCTATGATCGGGGTCCGCACTGCTCCAACAACTTGTTCCAACCTGCGGATCGATGCAGCGGCTGTGTAGCCGTCCATTAACGGCATACGCATATCCATCAGGATCAGATCGAATCTTCCTGGTTGATATTTTTTCAGGACTTCATGCCCATTGGCTGCTTCCTCTATCCGATAACGCGTATCCTTAAAGAAAGACTTGATCAGTAATCGATTAGTCTCATAATCATCTGCAACAAGGATATTCAGTTCTCTGTCAACAACAGGCATTTCATTGTTTACTGAGTCAGGATCGGCTTGCAGGAACCGGTCGATTTCCGCATGATCCGGCAGGCGATACGGCACTTCAAAGTAGAAAATGCTTCCCTGATCAGGTACACTCTCGACCCAGATGCGCCCGCCCTGGACATCTAAGAGTTTACGGATGATGGAAAGCCCCAAACCTGAACCGCCGTATTTCCTGCCAATGGTTTCATCAGCCTGGGTAAAGGGCAAAAAAAGAATTTTTAACTTCTCCTCTGGGATCCCGATACCGGTATCTTTGACGGAAAAAAGCATATTACATGTATCATCGGTTGTGTTCTGCACCTTGCAGCTGATTGCGACTCCACCTTTTTCCGTGAATTTCACAGCATTCCCCACTAAGTTCATCAGAATGCGGCGCAAAGAAAAAGGGGCTCCGGACACATGAGTTGGAATCCGTTCATCAACCTCAAGATTGATATCCAGTTTTCTCTCCCGGCATTTTTCCCCCATCACCGATACTACTTCCTCAATCACCTGACGCAGATCAAAAAGCGTGACTTCAGGCTCAAACTTGCCGGCCTCGACCCTGGAAAGATCAAGAATATCATTCAGTATGCGCAAAAGCTGATCCCCTTCCTTGCGGAAAATCGTCACATACTTTTTCTGTTCGGAATCAAGACTGGTGTGGGAGAGTAATTCCGCCATTCCCAACAGCGCATTCAGGGGAGTCCTGATTTCATGACTCATGTTGGCCAGAAAAACCGATTTGGAATCTGAGGCTTCAACAGCAGCCCGTTTGGCTTTATTCATCTCGTTAATAATCTGCCTGATTTGGGCCAGCAGATAGGACGCAAAGCCAAAGATCATACCCCGGGACAGAGCATTCCAGTACACAATTCCCGCCATTGAATACTGATGTCCTCCAGAAAAATCCCACCAGTACCAGGAAATCATGCTGACCACCGCAACAATTATGCCTGTGCCAAAAGACGCATACCAGCTTGCTACGCATACAGGGATCAAGTAGAAGATGGAAAAAGAAATCTCAAATCCCGTCACATAGTCGATCAGACCAAGCAATACAACAGCTGCCAGACATCCGGCAAGAATTATGATCCTCTTGGCGGAAGAAATCACTTCAGTCTCCATTGTGCAGGTGACAAACTATGAAATTCCCGGATCAATAACATTTGTTTAGAATAGCAGATTTCTGCTTTTGCTGCAATGAAAAGGTGAATGTTCCGTCAGCATCGTTAATCTTGTCCAATGTCCAACTTCGACACCCTCTTAAAGACAAATTGGCACCGCCATTGACAATTTGTCCAAAATGAGGTATATGTTAAATGATGCTTAATCGAGTGCTCTGCAAAAAAGCCTTGGAACTGTCCGAAAAATTCCAGGTCATTGCCATTACCGGTCCGAGGCAGTCCGGCAAGACCACCCTGGCGAAAATGGCCTTTCCCAAAAAGTTTTACTGTTCGCTCGAAGATCCGGGACTCAGGCGCATCGCACTGGATGACCCCAGAGGATTTCTCGAAGCTCACCCTGAAGGAATCGTGCTGGACGAGGCGCAGCGCGCCCCAGAACTGTTTTCCTACATCCAGACGATCGTGGATCGTGACGGCAGGCCCGGACAGTTCATCCTGACCGGTTCGCAGAACTTCCTGCTGCATGAATCCATTTCTCAGACTCTGGCCGGAAGGGTTGCCATGCTGAAGCTTCTACCTTTCAGCTACGAGGAGATTTCAGGAACAGGATATGACATTCATGAGCTTGACGACCTTCTTTTTACAGGGCTTTATCCAGGGATTCACGAGCGGGTGATTTCTCCGAAAGACTGGTTCCCCAATTACATTCAGACATATGTGGAACGCGATCTGCGATCCCTGCAGAATGTTTTCGATTTGAACCTGTTCCAGAAATTTGTCAGGCTCTGCGCCGGGAGGGCCGGGCAGCTGGTGAATTTCTCGTCCTTAGCCTCAGACTGCGGGATATCGCACAACACAGTCAAATCCTGGCTCGGGTTGCTTGAGCAGAGTTACCTGATTTTTTTCGCCAAGCCCTATCACAACAACTTCAGCAAACGGCTTGTCAAAATGCCCAAGCTTTTCTTCTATGACAGCGGGCTGATATGCTCGCTGCTCGGAATCGAAAACAGCGCTCAGCTCGTAACGCATTACCTGCGCGGCTCAATCTTTGAATCATTCGTGGCATCAGAACTGATGAAATATCGTACTAATCGCGGAATCGCAGACGGATTATACTTTTTCCGTGACAAGACCGGACACGAAATAGACTGCATTGTCGAAGCAGGCGGAAAACCGGTGGCCTTTGAAGCTAAGAGTGGAAGGACAGTCGTGCCGGACCATCTTGACTCAATCAGATACTGGGAAAAAATCAGCAATCAGACAGGCTTGTCGTTTATCGTCTATGCCGGAGAAGAGAAAATGAGAATCAGAAATACCAATATTGTCGGCTGGCGCGACATTGCCGGGATAGCTCTTTATTGAGCTTTTGCTCCATAAGGCTGGAACAAAGATCCTAATCCCCCCTATTCCCTTTTGTCCCTGAAAATATCGCTGACCCCGGTTGAAAACAACATCCGTCATCCTTATAATTAATGAATGAACCGCAGTTTATTCTGTTCTGCCATCCTCCTGTTTTCCTCTTTGATGATCTCGGGCTGCAACAGTCAGCCACAGGAGAAAACACATCTGACCGTTTGGCTGGACATGCGCGAGCAGCAGTTGGAACTGGTCAAACAGGCCCGCAGTCGCTTTCAACAAAAGCACCAGGGAACAGAGATCGCCATTGACATCGTTCCCTTTCACGGCAGTAAAGACCTGATTTTATCGGAAAACACGGTTAAGCCCGACCTGTTTCTCGGAGTCAATGACTGGCTCACGGAACTGTGCGAAAAAAAAGCCGTGTCTGAGTTTCCGCCTGACAAGCGCTCTGGCGAGTTCCCCCCGCAGCTCCTTGATCCTCTTACCAAAGACGGGAATCTGATGGCCCTTCCCTATTCCTTTGAATATCTTGCCCTGTTTTACCACCGGGGCACTGTCGAGCCTCCGGATTCAGTCGAAGACCTCTACCGGCTGAAAGTGCAATTCCATGACGGTCCGGTACTGGCCTATGACATCGCCAATCTGTATTATCACTTCCCTTTTCTCAGCTGCTTCATGGAACAGGATTTCGGACTGTCAACACTTTTCTCGGACGCCATGGAGCAGTCTGTAAGCGTAATCAAAAAACTGATTGATGAGGGACTGATCCCGGAAAACTGCACATACGAACTGGCCCGCAATCTCTTCCTCTCCGGACAGGTCCCTTTGTTTCTGACAGGTCCCTGGGACATGGAACTGATGAACCCTGATAAAATCGGGATAGCTCCCCTCTTTTCCCTCAACGGGAAATCCTGCCGCCCGTTCCTCGGGATCAAATGTTTTTTCATCGGTTCAGCATCGCGAAATCCTGATCTGGCTCGCGAATTTCTTTATTCGATACTCTCTCCTGATTTCCAGAAAAAGTTGCTGGAAAACCGTATCCCCCCCGCGTGCCGCTCAGCTGTTCCAGCTGCTGACGACAAATTCCAGTCCTTTTTTTATCAGAATATCGGACCG
>JAQTRI010000338.1 GCA_028711905.1 Candidatus Wallbacteria bacterium
CCGAGGGATTCCGGCACGCGCTATTTAAGGCTTGGGGGCAATCTGTGGATGTTCCTGCCGCGGGCCTCGAAAACCGTCAAGATCTCAGGCCATATGTTGCGACAAAGCATGATGGGCAGCGACTTTTCTTACGAAGACCAGACCGAGCGCACCAAGTTCTGGGAGATTTACGACTGCAGGCTGCAGACTGATGAAGTGCTCGAAAGCCGCGAGGTATTCGTGATGGACATGACAGCTAAACCCGGGGAAGAGGTCACATACTTCCGCCGCAAGGTCTGGATCGACAAAGAATGTTTCGTGGTGCTTCGTTCGGAAATGTACGCCAAGTCCGGCAAGCTTCTCAAGGTCATGCACATCCTGAAATCCGAAAAGCACGGTGAGCGGTATTATGCCACGCACATGCGCATGGAGGACAAGATCAGGGGAGGATCTTACACTGATGTGATCATGACCAGAATCGAACTGGATGTTAATATCCCTGACAGCGTGTTCTCATTGCAGCATCTGGAGCGCAGGAACTGAAACGATCAGCAGTAGGGGCGAATGATTATTCGCCCCTACATTCATGCAATCCCATGTGGAATCTGTTAAAATGATACCGACTATACTGCGGAGGTTCCCTTTGCCTGGATTCGAATCTCAGAACCTGTCGAGCATGCTCACTGACATTCAGGGGTTTTCCAATGCCTCTTCAGCCTCGTCGCGAGAAGAAATAGTTAATCTGATCCGCAGGCACTCCCAGCTGATGGTGCCTGTCATTGAGTTCTACAAGGGCACAATCGTTAAATCGATCGGCGATGCTTTCCTTTGCACTTTCAAAAGCGCGACCGATGCAGTAGTTTGTTCAATCATCATCCAGTTGCTGCTGCGTGAATATAATTCCCGCCAGAAGTCCGGTAATCTGCGCATGCAATTGCGTATAGTGATCAACACCGGGGATGTATCAATCGAGGGTTCGGACATTTTTGGAGATGCGGTCAACATCACTTCCAGGATGGAAGGCCTGGAATGCTTCCCTGGCGGCGCGATCGGCATCAGCGAATCGACATTTCTGCTGATGAACCGCAATGAAATCAACGCCGAGAAAATCGGCTCTTTTGACCTTAAGGGTATTCCATACCCGGTAACGGTTTTCTCAGTACCCCTGGACAAGCAGAAGCTCACAGCTCTGCCCGGCCATCTTCTGGATCTGGTGGAGCAGGTAGTGGATTTCCGCGCAGGCAGCGCCAATCCCGGCCAGTGGAATGAAAGCATCAAAGGCTTTCTCAAGCAGCAGAACATAGGCGGCGATGACAGCCCGAAAGCTCCACCTGTACCGCCCACCCCGCCTGCAGGTGTTCTGCCGCTGATCGTGCCTGTAACTGATCCATCAGCCATGGTGTGCCCGGTCTGCGGCAGGGCGACAGACCAGGCCCGCTGCCCTGAACATGATCTGGCTGCGGTGTCAGGAAAAGACATGATTCCCAAGTGCACCAGGTGCGGCAAAGAATACATGGGAGGGGAAAAGTTCTGCCCAGAGGACCGCGCGCCGGTGATTGCTCCTGCCCTGCAGGGAAACGGTGCCTGCGGCCAACAGAACCGCAATGTGTTCGATCCGGAAAACCTGCTCGATTATCGTCTGCCGGTCCGCGAACTGTTCGCCAGGGGCTGGAACCTTTTTCGCTCGGACATGGAAAGCGCAGTCCTTAAAGCTGTTGTACTTCTGCCTGTACTGCTGGCCATGAACCTTGGTATAAAAGGAATTGCGCTGTCTGTACCGCTTTTATTCGTACTCAGTGCCGGCATCTTCGCCGACTGTCTGATGCGTTCACGCGGTCAGAAGACGACTTTCAAGGATTTGTTTCTCGGTTTCGACCGCTTTAAAACGATCTTCGGTGCAGGATTTCTAAGTCTGCTGTGGATCGCGGGAGGCTTGTGCTTTTTCCTGATTCCCGGGCTCTACTTTATGAGCTGTTATTTGTTTGTGCCACTCCTGATCGTGGACAAGAACATGGGCGCGGTTGAAGCTTTGAAAAACAGCCGCAGGCTTCTGGCTCGGCACTGGATGCTCGTATTCCGCCTGATCTTCCTTCTCGGGATCATCAATGTTTTTCCGCTGATCGGTAGTTTCAAACCTGCTTTCCGCCTGCTGTTTCTGCTGACCCTGCCATACTCTCTATGCGTAATCAGTGCTGCATACCTGCATGTCGTGGGATGTTCGCTGCGGGATTACAGGCATCAACAGCAATAATTCTATTTACCGGCAGACGGATCCTTTTTATCCGGGGTTGATGGAGCAGCAGCTGTCGCGGCAGGCGCGCTGGAAGTGTCTTTTTTATCGGCAGCAGGCGGGGGACCGGCTTTCTTTTCTTCAGGGGTAACTGCCGCGGTTTTCTGATCCGGTTTGCTTTCCGCGGCTGGTTTCTGACTTTTTTCTTCAGCCATCTTTCTTTTCTTGTCTTCAGAAGCGTACTCGTTCAGATAAAAACCATTACCTTTGAGAATGAAGGAAATGTTTGAAACTTTCCGTTCCATGCTGCCGCCGCAGTCCGGGCAGACTCCAGTGTATTTTTCGTTCATCGAAAGGAGCAGTTCTTCAACTCTCCCGCAGGATACGCATTGATACTCATAAATCGGCATAAAACCTCCTGAATCTGCACTGTTCTAATCACAAACCAGACATATTTTATTCCTGCAGCATTTGCAGCCAGCAGTGTTGTTTTATCAATCATTTCAGTTTTTTCAGCAGTTCCGCGATCCTGATCAGGGTCCCCAGATCCTTCAGAGCCTGATCGCAGGAATACTGCTCCGGATCCAAGCTGATCAGCATTTCGAATTCATCGTGCTTGATCTTCAGATAAATCAAACCTTTGATGGATATGACTTGATTTTTAATCTCCTGAGTCAGGAATCGGGCTGCAGTTTCTTTTGTACACCCGGCAACTGTAAAATCATCATCAAAAGGTTGAACACCGGTCTTGATCCCAGGCTGCAGCCCCAGTTGGTCCAGGAAAAAAGACACCACACCCCGGCGGCTTATTTTAAGGGATACGGGTGAATCAGTGTATGCATCGATCCGCAATTCGTGCGGGATAAGAAACTCGAATTTGCAGGGTGTGCCCTGATAAATTCCGCCTGTACTGGGTTTGGCAAAACCAGCCTGTTGAAGATAGATTCCATCCTTCTGCGGCCTGTTGTCCGAATATTCTCCGCCCACTGCTACAGCAAGTTGTCGGGTAATTTCCTCATGATGCACAGCAAATCTCCCTAAGGGGTTACTACAGTTTTTTACCGTTTTTCCCGACACCTTCGGCCAAGTCCCTGGCCACCTGTCGATACGCTTCACGAAACGGCATTCCCTGGCTGACCAGCCGGTATGCCCTCTCTGTCGCATAGAGCTCTTCCGTCATGCATGAATTGCATGCGGCTTCATCAATCACCAGGCCATCGACAACCGGTCTCATAACTTCGAGGCATGAATGCACAACACAGAATGCGTGCATCAAAGGCTCTTTGGTCAGCTGCAGATCCCTGTGATACCCGCTGATCAGATTGACGCAAATACCCCGCATTGTAGCGGCGCATCCTTCCACAACATGAAAGCTCGCGCGCACAAGCTCCAGCACATCAGGGTTTTTTTCTGTGGCATGATCGAACTGCCTGTGCAGAATTTGTCCGGCAGTTTAAAACATCCCAGTTCAGGCATGGAATAAAAAATCATATCCGAGGCCATGCGGTTCAAATCAAACATGATCTGGGACAGGGCGTGCAGCACAGAAAGCTCGAATTTGCCGCGTGACAGCTGGGCATAGACAGGATTTTCCTGCACTCTCGAAAATCCGAGCAAATCTGCCGTGTACTGCCGGTCAATGGCGAGCGGCACGCCAAAACCTGCGCCTGTACCGAGCGGGCATTGATCCAGAAGGTCGCGGCTGCAATCGACCAGTTTGATGTCATCAAACAAAGCATCACAGAAACACCCCGCCCAGACAGCTACCGATAAAGGCATGGCCTTGCGTGTATGAGTGTATCCGGGGAGAGGCGCAGAACCGCTGCGTTCTGAAAGCCTTTTCAGTGAAGAAGCCAGTCCTGCAACAAAATCCTCGATCCGGGAAAGCCGGTCCATTTCGTAAAGTCGAAGTGCTGTCAGCACCTGGTCATTACGCGACCGGGCTGTGTGGATCTTTTCTCCGGCAGAACCGAGCTTTTCCGTCAGCCTGGACTCGATGAATGTGTGGCAGTCTTCCAACTCCGCTGGTATGACGATTTTTCCGGCTTCCGCTTCTTGCTCGATCTGTTCCAGCTCAGCGACCAATCCGCTGAGCTCCTGAGCAGACAGGAACCCGCATTTTTCCAGCATGCGGGCGTGAGCAGCAGAGGCGCGACAGTCGAAAGGCAGCAGCTCCATGTCCAGCATCGGGTCACTGCCGACTGTAAAGCGTTCGATCAGGCCGTCAAG
>JAQTRI010000339.1 GCA_028711905.1 Candidatus Wallbacteria bacterium
GGTTCGCGCCGCTGCCTGTGTCGTCAAAGGAGGCTGTGCGAAGACATTTGGAAAAAGGCAGCAGGACTTCATGGCTCAGGCCATGGCAATCCAGCACTAAATTGCTGATGCCTGCATTTCTGATATTCGCAAGCGCTGATGCGGAGTCAGGCACAAGAGTGGCGCCCAGGCCAAGCGTGGCCGCCAGATTGAGGGCTTCTTCGGAGTGCACGAAAACAGGGCCGTCAAAGCCCTCGTTAATTAAGGACTTAACGCGGGACAGATGTCCTGCTCCATCGGAATTTCCACCTGCTGCAATATAGGCTGCCCTCTTCACTGGCCGCTCCCTGCCTCATCGATCAGGGCTTTGAGATTCAGCCTTCCGAGAATCTCGATCCAGCTCGGGTCATTAAGCAGTCTGATGAACTCCGGCTCCTGCATCAGAGCGGGAAGATTGCGCTCTTGAATCAGAGATCTGATATGCGGGTCGGAAGTCAGAGACTGGATCTGTGCATTGTTCGTGAGCTCCTGCTGCAGTTCTTCCAAGGTCTCAATCCGGCCTGACCCGGTTGTGACTTCAGCAGTGCCGGAAGGTTGTTTCAAGACTTTATCCTTCATTTTTAATGCGCTGTTCTGGACTAAGTCGAAAAAGTGATCCTTAAGCCGCGGGTAATCAAGAAACTTAGAAGTGGTCACTTTGAAACGCATGACAATGCCTGATCCGGAAAGAAGAGAAAAGGGAGGGAGCTCGATCTCAGACGCCACGGAGAGCATGGCGAGAACGAGAAAGAACTTGGATAAGGCGATCAGTACGCCACCAGCGCGATTGCAGAGAGTGCCGATCGATTTTTTCAGGTTGTGGCGTAAAAGGAGCTTGACCAGGAAAGTCATCAGGAAAAAAATCAGCACAAAAACCAGAATGAAATGAGCCATAGTGGGAAAATGAACGGCATAAGGGCGGGACAGGCGGAAAAGCGGGGGCATGAGAAAAATCATTGCTGCCAGTGAAAGCAGGGATAAAAGCTCTCCGACTAATCCCTGAAATAAGCCGCGGATCAATAAAAAAGCTCCCAATCCCAAAAGCAGGATGTCGATTTTACTTATGGACTGTAACATAAGTTCCTTGCTTTTTGCCGATAGCAGCAGGGTGCCGCCGATGCTGATTTCAGCAGCGGTGGAGAAGAACTTATGCTGCGGTTAATAATCATAGGAGTGAATCTGTCCCTGCTTATCGAAATAAGCCCAATTCATGCCAAGGGTGGTGTAGTCCAAGGCCACATTGCCTTTGTAATCCACTGCAATGGCGCCCATGCTGAGGCTGCGGCTTCTGGCCCTGTCCATTACCCGCTTCAAGGCTTTCCCCGCAGTTTCATTTTCCATGTGCATGACAGCTTCCTTGGCCAAGGCCAGTTTAATGATCGATTCGCCGTGGCCGGTGGCTGAGCAGCCGCCCCATTCGTCGGTATAATTGCCGCAACCGATCAGGGGTGTATCACCAACGCGACCTGCCAGTTGCAGGAAAATGCCGCCTGTGGATGTGGCTGCAGCGATCAGGCCGCTTTTATCGATGGCCACTGCGCCGACTGTGCCGAATTTTTCGATGTACTGCTGAATTTTAGTAAAATAAGATGAGACCTGTTTCCCGGCCCTGATCTTTTTGACAGCCGCTTCCCAGCGCTTTTTGCGCCAGGGAGACAGCAGGTCGGCTTTTTTCAGCTTCCACATTTCAGCGAGCTTCACCGCCCCTTCGTTGGTGAAGAGCACATGGTCGGTGTGTTCCATGATCAGACGCGCCAGATGAATCGGGTTCTTGATGCCGCAAAGTCCGGCGACTGCGCCGCAATTTTGTGATGAATCCATGATCGCGGCATCGCAGCGCACTTCTCCGTCCAAACGAGGGTAAGAGCCATACCCGGCGTTGAAGCAGGCGCTGTTCTCCATCACCATCACTGCAGCTTCGACAGCTGCGACTGCCGAATTACCGGACAGCAGCAGATCGTAACCGTGCTTCAGCGCTTTTTTCATCATGCGGGCCGTAGAGGCCTTGACTTTGACCTTGCCGGCTCCGCCGTGGACGATAATTGCGGGTTTCATCTATCCTCCTTATGTATGAATATTTGCTTTTCTGTCCGTTGCCAAAAGCGCCACAGGCGATTTGTGCAACCACAATCAATTATTACGCTTTATTCTACACCGTGACTGCCGGAAATTCCAAATCCCGCAAGGGATGGACAGGGTTGTAACAACTCTGTTGCATTTCTGTTTCTTTCCAATCCATTATCTCCGGGACATAATTGGGCCATGTATAAGTGGAGTTTAGGAGGAAGTATGAAAAAAAGCATGATGATCTGCGCAGTATTGTTCAGCTTCGCGCTCTATGCGGCGCAGGAAGCAGTACCGACTTACCGCTGCCTGACAGTTGTCAGTGTCAGTGAAGAGAAAAAAGATACCGGTTCGATGCAGGAACTGGCTTTTGACGGACACCTGACCCCTGATTATACCTGTATTGAAGAACTGGCCGCTGAACTGCCGGTGATTGCAGCTCAGGCTCGAAATAAGACCTGCACCTTGACTGCGAGATTTGCACCCTGTCCTGAGGGTGAAACACGAGTGACTGTAAGGCAGTTCATTTTTTCTTCCATAGCCTTGTCTGGTGATGAGAAAAGAAGCGAAGATTTCGCCAGGGGCATAGTAGAAAGCCTGACCGGCCTTGGATCGGAATTTGTCGATAGCCTGCACGAGCAGAACGGTGGAATCTGCGCTGCGGTTATTGCTGCCGCCCATAAGCAGCTTGGAACTGATGCGGATCTGGCTGAATATGGAGTGCAGGCCGGTAAAATTATGGACCAGGTGCTGGGGGGCGTGATCCGGCCCTACGGGACTTTTCAGCAGGGCTATTCGATTGGAGCGTCGATGTCCGAAGGCGACTATGCCCAGGTGGCATACAAAGGCTCCTGCCTGCTCAGGACCTTGATCCTGGCATACGGCTCAAACTGACGAAAGCTTCTATACTCCATCCCTTATCCGGTGGGAAAAGACTCACCGGGCTGCATTAGCGGCGGGCGGAATAGTCTGCCGCTTTTTTTCCCATGGTTCGATCGGGCCTGAAACCAGGTAAAAGCAGGGATTGAGCAGTACTGCCTGTGCGTCAGCCAGCAACTCGATCCGCCCTGGTTTTCTGAGCGAGATTTTCCGCGCCAGATGTCCGGCCTCGAATTCGATTTGACCTGTTGTGACACTGATGAAACCCGTTCCGGCTGAAGGCTTGAATATTTTGGTGCAATCAAAGCGATAACCCCGCGCCAGACCTTCCTCATGAACATGAAAGAGAAATGCTCCTAAGGATTCAACAGGAGATGATGCGCCGTTGAACCTCTGAAGCTGAGGATGTTTCGTATAACCCCTGGTTTTTCCGGACAGTACCGCCTGCGCCAGCAACGATTCGCGCCACAATGAGACTAAGCCCCTGACATCAAGATATTTAGGATGCAGCGACCACAAGCGCATAGTTCAGTTACCTGGGCCGAATGCCCGCAGAACAAGCTCAAGAGCCTCTCGTGGAAGGCGCATGAGCATGGGCAGCGTTTTCGGCAGTTTTCTGGCGATTCTCAACAAGCGCTTCGGATCGGAGAAATAGCTGCGGTAGAACTTCCTGCGAAAGGACGCAAGTGTTTCAGCCGGTATCCGGCTGCGGTTGAAGCAGCCTGATTCGGTGAAAAAATGAAATTCGCGAGAGGGAATGGAAGAGATTTTCAGATCATGGTAAAACCTGTCGAAAAGCTCGCACCCCGGATAGGGAATAAAGCGGAAGAATGTGGTTGTGTCGGATTTAAGCTTCAGGGCGAAATCCTGATTCAATTTCAGATCATCCTCAGTTTCGCCCGGGAAACCATAAATAAAGTAAACCGTTGTGAGTATTTCCGCCTTGTCAAAGAGATTGACTGCGGTTCGCAGCTTTTTCAGGTCCAGGGATTTATTCATTACTTCCCGCATACGCGGGGAGACATTCTCAACCGCAAGTGTGACACTATAGCAGCCGGCCTGCTTCAGGAGAGCCACCAGTTCCCGGTCCACCATATCGCCCTTGATGGCATTGGGGAAAGCAATGCTGATTTTCAAGCCTGAGGCGATGATTGCCCGGCAGATTTCTTTGGCTCTGTGCAGGTCCAGGTTAAAACAGTCGTCAATGAAATGAATCTCCCTGGCCTTGTGAACTGAAACCAGGTTCTCGATTTCACGCAGTACTGATTGCGGGCTTCTGGAGCGGAATCCACGGCCCATGGTCCGGTGGCAGTATGTGCATCCGAACGGGCAGCCGCGTGATGAAACAATTGTCGCGTAAGGGGTGTGGCGCAACATCCCGTTCATCGGCGGAAGTTTCGCGTAATCCGAAAGGCTCACCAGGTCCCATGCCGGCTCTGGCAGAGAGTCCAGATCTTCGATGAAACCGGATGGCTT
>JAQTRI010000340.1 GCA_028711905.1 Candidatus Wallbacteria bacterium
AAGCCGGCAATTTATTATCAGGCCGACAGCGTGGCCGATAAAGAGCAGCTCAAAAATCTCGGAGCGCAAGTGGCTGCCTTTTTCAACGAGCCGCTGCTCAGACGGGGATTTGCAGACTGGAACCAGTTTTTCGAATATATGCGGCGTAAGGATGACGGTAAAATCATTCTGGTCATCGATGAATACCCCTATCTTGTCAATGCCAATAAGTCCATTTCCACAGTCTTTCAGAAAGGCATAGACGGGCAGTTCAAGGATTCAGGGTTGTTCCTGATACTCATGGGATCCAGTATCGGGATGATGGAAAGAGAAGTGCTGTTTCAGAAGGCCCCGTTGTATGGCCGGAGGACAGGCTCGCTTGAAATCCGGGAGATGAAATTCAGCGCTCTGAAAGAATTTTTCCCGCATAAAAGCCCTGCCGAGCTGGTCGCCGTTTTCGGAACTGTCGGAGCGTTCCGGCCTACCTGGAGAAATTCGATCCCGCACTGGATGTCTTTCGGAATATCCTGGAACTCATACTGAACAAGGGGTCGTTTTTTTATCATGAAGTGGAATTCCTGCTCAGGGAAGAGCTGAGAGAGCCCAGAAACTATTTTGTGATTCTCCGCTCCATCGCGCAGGGAAAAAGAAAATTTTCGGAAATCGTCAATGACACGGGCTTTGAAAAAAGCCTGCTTTCGAGGTATCTCGAAATTCTGTGCAGCCTGGGATATGTGGAAAAAGAAATCCCTGTCACTGAAAAACGGCCGGAAAAGAGCAAGCTCGGCCTGTACCGAATTCGCGACCGTTATTTCGAATTCTGGTTCAGATATATACTGCCGGAACGAAGCAGGCTGGAAATCGGAAAAAGCTCTGAAGTGCTTTCAGCGATAAAAGAGACTTTTGATCAGCATCTTTCTTTTGTGTTCGAGGAAGTCTGCAGGCAGCACTGCCTGAATCTGATGGGAAAAAACCTGCTCCGGTTTGACGCGATCGGCAGATGGTGGGAAAAGAACGCAGAGATCGACTTAGTCGCTCTTAACAGGGATAACAGGGAAATCATTTTTGGGGAAGTCAAATGGAGTAAACATCCTTCGGGACTCGACATCCTTGATGATCTTAAGCGCAAGGCCTCACTTGTGGATTGGAACAGAGGGAAACGCGCGGAGCGCTTCATGCTCTTTTCCAGGTCAGGGTTCACTGAAGCTCTGCAGAGGAAAGCCCGCAACGAGAATGTTTTATTATGTACTCTGGATGACATTGTTTCATGACCGCCGGCATCACAGCCACTGAATTCAACTACTTCCACATCTGCAGGCGGAAGCTCTGGTTGTTTTCGCACGACATTGAAATGGAACGCGAATTCGATAATGTTGAGATCGGCAGGCTGATACATGAAAATTCTTATCAAAGCGAAAAAAAGGAAATCCTGATCGATGGTCTGGTGAAGATCGATTTCATGGACGGGGATACGGTTCACGAGGTGAAAAAAAGCGATGCCTGCGAAGAGGCCCATACCTGGCAGGTGCTATACTATGTTTATATCCTGCGGAAAAAGGGCGTGGAAGTCAGCAAAGGCGTGATCAATTACCCAAAGCAGAAGCGCACAGTTGAAGTGGAATACACACAGGAGGCTGAATCCGAAATCGAGAAGAAGCTCATAGAGATCGAAAAACTCCGGCAGGCTCCAGCTCCACCTGTGACCCTTGATGCAAAAATCTGCCGCAAATGCGCATATGAGGAGTTCTGCTATGCGTAAAGGAGCTTTGCTTTGAAACGAAACTATTACCTGCTGAAAAACTCCCGCATCCGCAGAAAAGACAACACCATCTGCATTGAGTACGAATCAGGCGAGAAAAAAAACCTGCCTGTCGCTGACATTGAAGCCTTTTACCTGTTCGGTGAAATGGATCTGAACACCAAACTCTTGAATTTTCTGACCCAGGAGAAAATCCCGCTCCATGTTTTCAATTACTACGGTTATTATTCAGGGTCGTATTATCCCCGAGAACACCTGAATTCCGGCTTTCTGCTGGTTAAGCAGGTTGAAGCATACAAAGACGAAAAAAAACGGTTGAGTATCGCCTGCGAATTCATCTCAGGTGCTGCTCACAACATTCTCTGCAATCTGAAGTACTATCAGAATCGCAGGTCCGGCTTGGAGCATTACATCGAAGACATCGAAAAATTCAAAAAACGCCTGCCTGAAGCTGCCTGCATTATGGAGCTGATGGCGTTCGAAGGTCATATCCGCGACTGGTATTACCAGAGTTTCAACGAATTTCTGGATCTGCCGGAGCCGTTCGAGCAACGGGTCAAGCGGCCGCCTGACAATATGATCAATACCCTGATTTCTTTCGGCAATTCACTGATGTACGCTACAGTGCTCAGCGAGATTTACAACACCCAGCTCAACCCCACTGTCAGTTATCTTCACGAACCGGGAGAGCGCAGATTTTCCTTGAGTCTGGACATTTCCGAGGTATTCAAGCCTGTAATCGTGGATCATGTGATTTTCAAACTGATCAACACGAAGATGCTTTCTGAAAAAGATTTCGATAAAGACGCCAACTGCTGCTATCTGACCGAAAATGGGAAAAAAACTTTTATCCGCGAGTACGATGAACGCCTGTCTACAACCATCAAGCACAGGCACTTGAAGCGCAATGTTTCCTACCGCAGGCTGATCCGCATGGAGTGCTACAAGGTTGAAAAAGCGATCCTGGGAGAGGCCGAATACAGGGCTTTCCAGGCCTGGTGGTAGAAGAGAACCACGGAGACACTGAGGGCACAGAGAAGGGAAAGAGAAAAATAAAATAAACAAGAAATGGAAAAGAACAATATGTTTGAAAATAAGAAAAAATTTCCAGCATCTTTTTTCCCGAAACTATTACCATCACCGTACCTCTGTGCCTCAGTGGTTTTCTTATGCATGTGATAGTTTTCTATGACATCGAGGTCAAACGGGTGCAGAAAGTGCACAAGCTGATGAAGCGCTATCTGAACTGGGTTCAAAATTCAGTGTTTGAAGGGGAGTTGACTGAGGGCAAGTTCGAGGAAATGAAGAGTGAACTGAAAAAAAGGCTGAAACTGGAGTTTGACTCAGTGATCATCTATAAACTTGGGGATATGAAATATACGGCCCGGGAAATCATTGGGATCGAAAAAAACGACATGGACAATCTGCTTTGAGTAAAGGTAAATTTCTGATATCATGGATTTATCCGGAGAATATCCGGATTGATTGAAATACATCGTCTACCCCCGGTAATGCAAAAAAGGCGGGGGTGCGACAGACGCGCATTGGTGTTTGACATCATCAAATTGTGTTGCCGGCAAATCATAAATCCGGAACTTTCGCCAGAAGCCCCACATGATTTTGATCAAGGGGTAACGCATCCAGCCGGAAGATGCTGCAACCTGAGCGATAATTCGGCCTTTTAATCGCACCAGAATGGAATTGAAACATTTGTTTGTCAACCTTATCAAGTAGTTGTTTCACCTTTTAATCGCACCAGAATGGAATTGAAACCCTGATCAACCTGCAAGGTACCGGCCTCGGCATTGCCTTTTAATCGCACCAGAATGGAATTGAAACGAACAAAGCTGGTCAAGGAACTGGCGGCAGCCAGCGCTTTTAATCGCACCAGAATGGAATTGAAACTATCATGAGTTCTGATCTCAGTTTCGTTTGCAGCTCCTTTTAATCGCACCAGAATGGAATTGAAACCAATTAAAGAGGAGGAGGGTGTAATGGATGTTTTCTCTTTTAATCGCACCAGAATGGAATTGAAACTTTTTTCCTCAGTTGTTACTGAACACTCCATACCGCTTTTAATCGCACCAGAATGGAATTGAAACCTGATATTTATGAGGGTAAGAAGCAGGAGCCGATAATCTTTTAATCGCACCAGAATGGAATTGAAACCCTTCCAGTTCTTCGATGCGCTTATCAATGCCGCATCTTTTAATCGCACCAGAATGGAATTGAAACTGTGCCTTGCATCGATATATGATACATGGCAATATCCTTTTAATCGCACCAGAATGGAATTGAAACGCTTCATCGAGCGCTGTTTCGTCTCCACCGAGCGCCCTTTTAATCGCACCAGAATGGAATTGAAACCAAAGAGAACATCTTTTGTTGATGCTTTGCTGATGCCTTTTAATCGCACCAGAATGGAATTGAAACTGGCTTTCTTCGGTGCTGATGTCTGTTCCTGTACCGCTTTTAATCGCACCAGAATGGAATTGAAACCCGAACGCCCGTTCGAGAATCGCGTGTTGCTCCTGCTTTTAATCGCACCAGAATGGAATTGAAACGCAATGTGATACATAGTCATGATCCGGCCGTTCCGCTTTTAATCGCACCCGAATGGGATTGAAAACAGCATATGTTTTTGTCTCTTTTAAAGTTTTTTCCTCTTTTTATCGCACCAGAATGGAATTGAAACCTC
>JAQTRI010000341.1 GCA_028711905.1 Candidatus Wallbacteria bacterium
CACACAATGATCACAAGCACTGATGGCATGAATGTAATGCGCAATGACCGATGCAAGGAGAGGGAAATTGTGAAGCTGCGTGATCTTTTCGTAATCATCACCCAGGGCGTGAAAAAAAGCTCCAGGCAGATCACCTTCCTGGTCCTTGTTTTCATCGCAGGCTTCATGGCAGGAGCTGACTTCCCGCTCCTGAACCGGATGTTCAGCAGTTCATTCCGGAAGTCGCTTACAGAGTTCCGCACTGAAAAGATAGCCGAGCGAAAGAGCATGTCTGTGCCGGCTAGGGGGCTGTCCATAGCTATGAATAACCTGAACGCTGCCGAAGATGTTCTGGTCTTAGGAATCGCCTTCGGCATCTACCCAGTGTATTCCTGCCTGGCTAACGGTTACCGTGGGGGCTTCCTGACCAGCAAAGCCGCGCGCAAAAAGGGGCCGGGCGTTTTGCTCTTTCTCGTACCCCACGGGATTTTCGAGCTCCCGGCCATGTTCATCGCCTGCGGCCTTGGACTCAGGCTGGGGCTATGCTGGTTCGGCCAGGGCCGGATTGAACGCTTCCGAACCATCATCATGGAAATTCTGCTCATAACCGTGTTATTGATAGCGCCATTGATTTTTGTCGCTGGCATGATTGAGGCAGCACCATGGAACTGGGTTTAGTTTTTGCATCGAAGATCGTCCAATTGCCAGAAAACCTGAAAGTCATGGTGAGTCAATGGAAATGAGAGAAATGAAGGAAACGGCAGAGAATAGCACAGCGCGCCCGGTTCATCCCCATGGCGGCTTTGATAATGTCGCCAAATTCCAGAATTTACGGCATTATTGTGGAGATCCATGAAAAGAATCCTGACTGTACTCCTGTTCATTGCCTTTTTCGGACTGGTCATTAACATTAATAAAGGCTGCGATGCCTTAAAGGAACCGGAATTTGTTCTGTCTAACAGTACTGCCGATGCGGGCATCAAAGAAACGGATCAAGAATTCGTTAGAATACGACAGGCTGCCGAGCAGGGAGACGCAACCGCGGAGTGCAAACTGGGTGAATTTTATTACAGAGGGCAGGGTGTATCGCAAGATTACGGGATAGCAATCGAGTTGTTCGTCAAATCCGCCGATCAGGGAAACGCCGAAGCACAGTCGCACTTGGGTTTCATGTATATGACGGGAAGAGGAACTCCCCAGGATCACGCACAGGCATTTAACTGGTACATGAAGGCCGCTGAACAAGGTCATGTAAAATCACAGTACTATGTAGGTTATCTTTATGCCAAAGGATGGGGCGTGCCATGGAACAGCGAAGAATCCCAAATATGGTATGCAAAGGCTATGGACTGGTACTTGAAAGAAGCAGAGAAGGGAAGCGCTGAAGTGCAGCATAGGGTGGCTTGGATCTATTACGACGGCGAAGGAGCACCGAAGGATCAAAAGGAGGCAGCTCGATGGTTTACCAAAGCTGCTGAGCAGGGTCATGCTCGTTCACAATTGTGCTTGGGTTTCATGTATGCCGCAGCTCAGGGTCTGCCCAAGGATTTGGAACAATCCGCGGAGTGGTATGCAAGGGCTGCTGAACAGGGCGAATTATCTGCCCAGCTTCAAATGGGATTGATTTACAAAAATGGGCGGGGAGTGTTAAAGAACAACATACAAGCGTACAAATGGTACAGCATAGCAAATGCATATGGTGACGACCATGCAAAGAAATGGCGCGATGAAATCGGCATGACCCATGCACAGCTGGTTGAAGCCCGAAAACTGACTAGGGAATGGCTGGAAAAGCATGGATTTCAATTAAAAAAATAATCCCTCACTGGAGAGAAGGATAAAGGGGATTGATATGCACCTCGGTAATTCAATGGAGGTGCCAATGGCAAAAAGGAAAAAGATGCGGTTCCACACTTGGCGATTGATGGCAAGATTTACGTGATCAGGGGCAAGCGCGTCATGCTTGATCGCGACCTGGCGGAGTTGTACGGGGTGGACACCCGGTCGCTGAATCAGGCAGTCAGAAGAAAGAGGTCGCAATGCATTGCTGGCAGGAAGATGTGGGGGCAACGATCCTGATTTCTCGCCCTGACCCCAAGCTGCACCCCCAGTCCACAGGACCCTCGTCCGGATGCGGGCGGAAATATGTTGACCGGCAGGAATATCGGCTATAGAATTAACGGTGCGTTTCGGTACAAGTACAAGGAGTTATGTATGAAGCCTTTCGCTGTGTGTTTGCTGCTGCTGTTGTTGGCAACGACAGGACAGGCTGATGACGGCCGCCAGGTACGCGGATTCAGGCACGACAAAATAACTCCGACGATGTGCTATCTGAAGCCGAATCAATTCACGAAAAAAAATCTGGAATTGACATTTGCCTGGCTCGGGTCTTCTGACGCGGACCCTGAAAAAATCGCGGAAAAGATTCAGGTGAAACTTTGCGAATTGATACCGTATGTAAATAGCGGACAATCAGGATTTGCTCAGCCGTCATACATTGATCCGTGGAAATTTTTCGATCCCAGCAACCATTATGACGGCATGGATTGTTTGCGTTCTGCAGCCCAGTTGGCTCAGGCTCTTAACATTGTGGGAATAACCGGCAAATTGAGATTCGTCGGCGCAACGATCAACAACGGGTATTCTACGGACAACATCTCAAAAGTTGTAACGATCAACGGAGCTACGAAGGAAGTGTTTATTTTTGTGGAACTTCAGAAAAAAGGCAACATGGGTAAAATCGGCAATACGATTTTCGATTACGATGCTGTTTGCGAGATTACGACAAAGGCCGGGGGCAAAACATGTTACAACATTTCGTTCGGCCTGCCTGAAATTCGAGGGAATTATCAGGACTTGTTGAAGCCGAAGTATGACAAAGACGGTGTGACGGTTCTGCATGCTGACGCGATTATGGTTGAACGTTACCTGTGGGTGGACAAGGACCAGGTGGTGCAGAACATTACGGAGCCGATTCCGTATGACCTGTGGATCGGCAGCGCGTTCGACTGATGAACAGAAAGTTCGCTACAGCTGTGGCGGTTGTTTTCATGCTATCAGCAGCGATTTATTTGTTCAAATGTAATTTTGTGGTAATCGGATATCAGCATCTGAAAACCGATCCGGTGCGTTGGAGCATCCTCACAAAGAAGCAATATAAGACGAAATGCTGCATGGGGAACATGGTGACAATGACATCCGCCCTGGAGGAGCACTTTTGGGAAGCTCCGGAGGAGTATAGGAGAGCTGTCAGTGACATTACGGTATTGACCGATTATTGGCCGGGAAAGAGGATGCCTGTGTGCCCGGAGGGTGGTGTTTATACGGTGAAAGGCGATAACAGCGGATATGCTGTACGCTGCTCGATACACGGGGAAAATCCTGTATGCGCGAAAATCAAAATACCCTGACCACATCTGCTCTTGATATAGAGCAAGCAAAGGGGTCAAGCCATGAAAACAAGCACCCCATCCCCGGAAATCAGCAATAGCTGCATTTCCGAACGCCTGTCCCTGGGGAGTTTCAGGTGAAAATGAGGAAACGATGAATCAGACTATAGCCTGCGCTGGAGTAGGATAGACAAGGAGAAGCGAGAGCACCGATCTATACATTCGACAGCCGACAGAAAGCACAAAGGCAGGAACAAATGAAAAAAACTCAGTTCATTCTGGCAGGACTTGGATGCGGGATCGCATCATCGGCGCTCCTCCATGGCTGCGCAGGCACTTCTTCCAGGACTTTCGGCGAATTCTTCATGGAAGGCGCACCGTTCGCCTTCATATTCTTCCTTCTTTCCCTGCCGTTCATTCCGATCGGATCGCTGCTGAAGAGATTGTTCCCGTGGAAAAACCTGAGCCGGAAAGCGCATTTCGCAGTCGCTCTGACGATTTCACTGCTGATCTACAAGATTGCTGCAGCGATTCTGATCAGGGCCGCCGGAGGCGACTGGGACATCTACATGATTTTCATCAACCTGATCATGCCGGCGTGCTGCGCAATCTTTGTCGGGATGTTCTGGGGCAACAGCGGAAAAAGCCTGCTGACGCTGATGATTTTCATGATCCTGGTGCTGGCGCACTTCGCCAACACTTCCAAAAACATCATGAAAGCCAAGGACGCGATGAGAAAAAGCCACCAGAGCCAGCAACACTGATGCCGTCCAGGGTCAATCAATGGAGGTTCTGATGCCGGACATGAGCAATTTCACAGGGCTGCCATCAAGATTACGAAGTATCCATTTGAATTCCGCCACGATCCTTTTCTCCTTACCGGTCTGGCTGGCTGCAGCCTTCTATCTCGGACGGCCGATCATTTTTACATTCAACTCCGACATTTTCCCTTACTGGCAGCTCAGCTGGTTCTTGAAGCACTACTGCCTGAAACTGAATCTGGTGCTGATCCCTGTGTTTCTGGCCACGCTCCCGCTGGGACTGATGGGAGGCAGCTGCATAG
>JAQTRI010000342.1 GCA_028711905.1 Candidatus Wallbacteria bacterium
GAGCGGATAATCGTTGATGAACAGGGTTTTCGCCAGTTCCGGCCCCATGATTGCCACGCGGGCTTCTGACAGGGTTTCTTCTTCGGTAAACGCCCTGCCTTGTTCAATTTCATAATTGCGCATTTCGAAATAAGTGGGAGCAGTGCCGTATACCTGGGAATTGGAATTCTGGCTGAGATATTTGATCTGATAGCGTTTGGTGCATTCCGGGCTGACCATTTTAACGCCATTGATTGCAAGAACTGCCTGCATTTCCTTGCTGGTGATGTTCTCCCTGGAACCGCCGCCGACACCCATTCGTCTGAAGGCGCCCGGCCTCAGATAGAGCAGATTGCTGCCCATGGCCTTGATGTTTTTGGTGATGGCCTGCTCTGCGCCGCTGCCGATTGCCATCATGGCTATGACCGCTCCCACGCCGATGATGATCCCCAGCATGGTCAGAAAGGATCTTAGTTTATTACCAAGCAGGCTTTTAAAGGCGATTTTGACAATAGTCCAGAAAAGCAACCGTCCTCCTGTTAATGGAGCAGGTTCATCATACCACAGTGAATACCCTGTTAGAATTAAAAGTGAAAGATTGAAGGGGGATTGTTACAGCTATTGCTCGGCCACAGCTTAATTTTGTTTCGGAACGAACTTTCCACCACGGCCGCGGTTCGGAATTCTTCCGGAATTCCGCCCGCTAAGACTCATCTATGAACGCCTCAACATCCGGTTTCGGCGGGATTTCGCCATTGAATCAAAGACAGTGGTACGATTCCGTATTGCCGTTTATGGAAAGTTCATTCTTCAAATTTAAGGGTGGTCAAGCACTGTCCTGCCGGTGATTTACCAGTCACTCTTTTCGCTCAGAGTGCTCCAGTCTGTAGGGTCCACGATGTATCCCCTGACTGCTTCAGGTGTTGATGGAATGAAATGAAGATTCTGAATGGTGCCGTCCGGAGACTCGGAAGGAATGTCAACAGGCGGCGGGTACAGCTGCCGTCTTTCCGGTGGCGTGTAACTGCTGTTTTCCTGGCTGGATGGCGCGCCTTCGCTTGTCTGTCTCGCCAGATTATAGTACTGGGTATGCATGGATGCGGCAGACGGCTGAGGATGGAACTCGACCATGGAACCGTTCCCTGACGGATGAGGCTCAGGCCGGTAGACAGCTACTGGCCCTGAGGGCAGGTCAGGAGATTCGAAAACTCCGCGGCCGGGATTGTATTGAGCGGGAAGATCATCAGGTGCCATCTGGATCATCCGGCTGTGCATGGCGATCCAGTCGGGCTTTGGAGGAGCTTCTGATGCGCCTGTCGGGCTGTCAGAGGCTAAGGCCAGGGCGTTTCCCGGAAAGAAGGGAGCCATGTCCTTTGGTTCATGGCGGGCCTGGAGGGGTTCAACTATGGAATCCTGCACCAGAGGCTTTTTTTTATTGCGTCCCTGGACTTCGGTTTTATAGGCTAAAGACTGCCTCACTGATGGTTTCTCCGGTTGGGGTGAATCAATGTAAGTGACTTCCACGGTATAGATCTTGGCTTTGTCTTTCAGGATCAGGATACTGGCGTTGCTGGAGGTTTCTGAAAAGCTTCTGTTGATGTTCCAGGAATCGGTCACCCCATCGATTGCGCTTCCTATCTCGATTTTACCGAAGCTGTGGCTGCTGATGAACAGCTTGCCTGTCGCATCGCCCCCGGCATCGGTCCAGCAGACTGAAACTGACTTGACGGTTCTATCAGGATCAACTGAAAAGGAATAGGTGGACATCGGATCGATCCAGTTTTCGCTGAAATCATCTCTGCCTGCAACAGTGTTTAGGCTGTATCTGGTTTCTGCCTTGAGAACCACGAGCACGCTGACTTCAGCGCTTTCCAGGAAGGTCTTGCAGTTTTTCATTTCAAAACGCAGTTCATCGTGAGAGAGTGTGGCGTTTTTCACTAATACATTATCCCTGGGAGTCAGGCTGAAGCTTTTGAAAACCAGGTTCTGTGACTCCAGCTGTTTGGAAAGACGGACCTTTTTCGTAACATAGGCGCTTTCCCTGAACAGGCCGTCACACTGCCGGATTTCAACGCGAAAAGTCCGCTCTCCGGCTGTCAGTGCCATGGAGAGGACCAGAAGATGAGCCAGAAGAAACTTAGCTGTTCTGTTTCGCATTTTGTTGTTAACCGCATTTCATATTGCCTGAAACGAGTAAAGCGGCAAGCCAAGGGAAGCTCTCCTTGTGAAATTTGATTTCATTGTATAAAATCCTGTTGATTATTTTTTTGGATCTTTAGGGGTTTTCGCGAGGTTACCCCTCACCAGCCTGATCATATTCATACCTGATGTTGCCGAAGGCCTGTGAGTTCAATGCCACACGGTTACCATCGGCATTGACCTTCCCCCGGAAAAATACCCCATTGTCCGGGAGAGTCTCCTGAGCTAAAATATAAACACAGGGGGACATAATGAAGGCCAAAAGATTCACAGAAGAGCAGATTATCAAGCTTCTGAAAGAGAATGAAGGCGGAATCAAGGTAGCAGATCTTTGCAGACAGCATGGGATTTGCGAGCAGACTTTTTATCGCTGGAAAAACAAGTATGGCGGGATGACAGTGTCCGAAGCCAAGCGGCTGAAAGCCCTTGAATCGGAAAACTGTCAGTTGAAAAGGGTGGTAGCAGAACAAACGCTGGATATCAGAGCATTGAAGGCGGCCCTGTCAAAAAAGTACTGAATCCCCGCCAGAAATGTGATGCAGTCAAAGAAATGGTCGGCACTGGCTTGAGCCAAAGACGATCATGCAACCTGACGGGGATTGAAAGAGCGACTTTTCGATATCAGCCAAAACCAGAGAAAAGACCTGAAATCCGGGCCAAGCTGAAAGAAATAGCCAGGCTGCACCCGAGATTCGGTGTGCCTTGGCTGACAGTATTGCTTAGAAGGGAATTCGGTTCAGTGAATCACAAACGAGTTGAGCGGCTGTGCCGCGAGGAAAACCTCAGCCTTCCGCGAAAACGTCCGAAACGGAAAGGCCGTTACCTTCGCATATTGCCGGCATTTCCGATTCAACCGAATGAACGCTGGTCCAGGGATTTCGTGCATGACCGGGTAATAAACTGCAGAAGAGTGCGGATTTTGAATATTGTTGATGATTATACCCGTGAATGTGTAGCAGCTATCGCTGACAGCAGCATAAGCGGAGTGCGGGTCAAGCGGCTGTTGGAAGAAATTGCGACCTGGCGGGAAATGCCAAATTCGATCATGTCCGACAATGGCCCTGAATTCACCAGCAAAGCCATGCTGGAATGGTCGAATGATTCTTGAGTCATACTGTGCTTCATTGACCCTGGAAAACCTAAGCAGAACGCATTTGTCGAGAGCTTCAATGGCAAAATGCGGGACGAATTTCTGAACGAGAATATTTTCCTGACACTGCGGGAATTGAGGACCAAGCTTGAAAGCTGGAGGATTGATTACAACACACAAAGGCCGCACAGTTCGCTTAATTACAGGACTCCGGCTGAATTTCTTGCCGCTCGGATGAATGAAAAAGCTTTGGAAAAACTCTCTTTAGGAGTGGTGTAAATCCAGGGGGAAGGTCAGCATCGCTAAAAAAAATCTGGCCGCCAGCTTGGATGTCAATTCCTAACATACCCCCGAAACCGAAATGCAACGCACGTCCAATATTTCCCTTATCATCAATGATGAGAAGACCGCCACCTTCAATCATCGCCCCAGTGCCAAGTGTACCAACTAAACCTATCCCAATAACTTTTGAGCCAAAAGAATCTCTGAAATCAACTGGTTTATTCCCTGCATATACCCAATCATTCATCTGCAACGGGTTGTGCATCAACCCAAAGTCGCCCCTGAGCATTGCGGTTTCGTTGAAAGTGTCTCGTTGCAGGAATCTCCCGGTCTTGGGATCATAGTACCTTGAACGGTAGAAATAAATCTCCGCAGCATCATCCCATTCTCTTCCAGTGAAGCCGAAGCCTGAAGAGCGGTCATAATGTTCGTCACCGAAGGCCCGGTAATGGCGCAATGTCTTGACGCTGCCGTTTTCGTCGAATTCCATTTTGACGCTTCCGAGATAATCTTGGAAGAAGTATCTGGTACTTCCCTGGTTGTCTGTTTCGCCGAAAACTTCGTCAATTCCAAGGCTCAGTACGACCTTTCTAGTGCCTTTGTCATTCTCAATTTCGAAAATATTATCGTTGATGTAATAGAACTTCTCAGAACCTGATCCATTGGGGCCGCTAAATGTGCGACCGATTCTTTTTCCGAGCGGGCAGTACTGGTAGCTGACCGTGGTGCCGTCTTTTTCAACCTTTTCCAACCGGCCAAAAGCGCCGTAAGTGTATGACGCATTGTCTGCGCCGGATTTGGCGGTCAAACTGCCGTCACTATTGTATGTGAATGCAACCTCCTGACGATCGCCCGGGTTGCGGGCCGATTTCAAATCGG
>JAQTRI010000343.1 GCA_028711905.1 Candidatus Wallbacteria bacterium
GTGCATTCTGGTGATGTCCCGGCTGATCGACAGCACGGACCGGACCTCACCGGCAGCATCGCACTCCGGGACTAAGCGCCAGTTGAAAATGAGCCGTTGCCCTTGTCTCTGATGCTCAAATTCGGTTTCATATGGCTCCCCGCTGTCAAACACTCTTTTGATAGCGTCTTCCCAGAACCGGCACAACTGCTCGGGAAAGCCCAGTTCCCGATGGGTTTTGCCGATGAACCGGGACACCTGAAAATCCACCACAGTTTCGACATTCCCGGACACATAAATATGCCTTCCTTCTCTGTCGAACAGCATGATAATGTCAGGCAGGCTCTCCACCAGTGTGCGAAAGCGCTCTTCGCTCTGACGCAAGGCAACTCCAGTCTGCTTCTGCTCAGTGAGATCCATGATGTGGCCGTGCACCCGCACTACATGTCCGTTTTCCAATACCGCCTTTCCGATGGTCCTGATCCACAGCCTGCCTCCGTTGGCTGGAGTGAACGGGCATTCATGGCTGTAAGATTCTCCGGTCTCGCAGCAACGCTTGAAGAGCCCTTCGATCAGCACTCGATCTGAAGGATCGTAACATTTCAGGCTGCGGCTGATGTGCTCAGGAGATCCCTCCACCACATCCTGCGGTCTGAAACCATGAATTCTGTAAGTTTCTTCGGTCCAGGTCATCTGCTGCTTGATCTGGTCCCATTCCCAGCTGCCGACCTTGATCAGTTGCTGGATGATTTCGTTCAGATCGCGGTAATGCCTCAAATCCTGCTCGGTTTTTCTTACCTTTGTCACATCATGGCCCGCGCTCATAATCCCGGTGATGGCACCGGACGCGTTCCTGGTCACAGTGTTATGCCAGGCGATGAGCAATTTACTGCCGTCCGGCCGCACAACAGGATTCTCGTAGTATTCGACCGGCTCGATCCTTCCGCTGATCAGGTCCCTTAACACCCTTCTGACATCAGTTCTGATTTCCTGCGGGATGAAACACTCGAACCAGTCCCTGCCGACGATACGGTCCTTCGGCAGACCAATCACCTCGCAGGTCATGGAATTGACCATGGTCACAGTGCCCTACTGTCGATGGCTACGAACATCCAGCCCACGAGTTCCAGGTACTGCTCAGCCATGCTTTGTATACTTTTCCCGTCAGTCATCAGAATTACACCTTTTCCACAACCTTCTGGTCCAGAACCTCACGGATTTTGATCAAAAAATCTCTGGCAGCGAAAGGCTTCTGGATAAAATTGACACCCTTGTCGAGCACGCCGTGATGAGCCACCACATTTGGCGTATAGCCTGACATGAACAGTATCTTCAAGCCCGGGTGTAAAGCCAGCAGCTTTTTAGCCATCTCCCGCCCGTTCATCTCCGGCATGACCACATCTGTGATCAAAAGATCGAACGCGCCGGAAAACTTCACGGCAATGTCTATGGCCTCAACGGGTGTGGCTGCGGGTTGTACCGTATACCCGTTTCCCTTGAGAATCCTTACCGCCAGATTCATGATCATGGGTTCGTCCTCTACCAGCAGAATGTTGGCATGACCCGTCATTTCCTGCCTTGGCACAGAGGACGGGGCAGATATATCCTTTTCTTTTTCCTGCATGGGAAGAAAGATTTTGAAAGTCGAACCATGCCCCGGCTCGCTGTATACATTGATGAAGCCGTTGTTCTGCTTAACCATGCCATAAACGGTAGACAGCCCGAGGCCTGTACCCTTGCCTGATTCCTTGGTAGTAAAAAAGGGCTCGAACATGTGCCTGAGAAGCTCCTGGTCCATGCCGCACCCAGTGTCGCTCACTGCCAGCAATACAAAATCACCGGCAATGAAGCCCGGATGGTCGATGCAATAGGCCTCGTCAAAAAAGACGGAACTGGTTTCAATGGTGATCCTGCCGGAATCGGCTATGGCATCCCTGGCATTAACGCACAGATTGGCCAGTATCTGATCAATCTGGGACGGGTCGATCATGACTGTGCTTGGTCCTGTCCCCGGCAGCCAGGCCAGATCGATGTTCTCGCCGATAATGCGCTTCAGCATTCTGAGCATACCTGCGACAGTTTCGGTCATGTCCAGCACCCTGGGTGACACTGTCTGCTTCCGGGCAAACGCCAGCAGTTGCCTGGTGAGGTCGGCCGAACGCTGGGCAGCTGCATGCGCATCTTTCAGGTCTGAATAAAGAGGGTGGTTCTGTTCGAGTTGATTCATCGCCAGTTCGAGGTGACCCAGAATCACACCCAGCATGTTGTTGAAATCATGAGCCACTCCACCGGCCAAGCGACCGACTGATTCCATTTTTTGAGATTGATACAGCTGAGACTGCAGTTTTTCATTTTCGAGTTCAGCCTGTTTTCGGTCAGTGATGTCTTCTGCCGTACAGACTACATACTCAACAGAACCTTCAGAATTCACCTTTGGTGTTTTCTGGATTGAAAGCAGGCGCAGTCCTCCGCCGGCGTCAGGAATCCATTTTTCAGTCATCAGGGATTTTCCTGTGTCAAAAACATCTCTATTGCCCTGCTCGAACGCGTCAGCCAGTTCCTTCCTGAAGATCCGGCGCATGTCGTTGGAAGACAATTCATCCCTGCTCATACCGATAAAAGCGGCATGGGCCTTGTTGACTGCACCGTATGTGTGATCATCAGTCAGATACCATACCTGGATCTGGATGTTGTCAAGCAGAATGCTCTGATTCTCGTCATTTTCGCGCAACAGCTTCAATCTGCGATACTCTTCGGTCACATCGCGAAACACAATCACTACTCCGCTGACATGACCCTGATCGTCATGTATCGGCGCGGCAGAATCAGCAATCGAGCGTTCAAACCCGTTTTTGCCGATCAGAACCGTATGATTGGCCAGACCAACTACCAAGCCGTCCCGCAGGACTTTAGCCACAGGATTATCGACAGTTTCGCGGGAATCTTCGCCGATAATGCGAAACACCTCACACAATGGTTTTCCGCAGGCCTCGGCATCAGTCCATCCGGTCAGTGTTTCAGCAGTGGGGTTCATTAAGCGCACCAGACATTTTGTGTCTGTGGCTATCACAGCGTCACCGATGGAATTCAGGATCACGCTGTGCTGTTCCATGACTTCCCGAAGTTTGGTTTCAGACTGATACAGGGCCTGATACATTCTTTTCTGATAACTCTGCTTAGTTGCTGCACCAGCGGCCATAAGAACCATGACAACTGTCGCGATTAGAGCCAGCAGCAATCTGGCTTGTGACCGCCAGAGCGAAAAAACCTCGTCATTGTCCTGCTTGGCGATGATAAACCAGGGTGAATCCGGCACAGGCAGAACACAGGAAATGACCTTAGCTCCACGGTAATCGAGTCCCTCGAACACCCCGGATAAACCCTTTGCCGCCATGACAGCGGGAACATCAGCGCGGCTCAAAGGTATGCGCAGGTTCATGGCAGTTCCGGACTGATGACGCAGTTCATTGAGAAAAAGCACGGAATCCCCTTCCCGCCGAACCAGCAAGGTTTCCGCGCTCTTGCTCGGTGTAGGCCAGGATCTGATCATGGAATAAAGGAAAGTCTCAGGATCGCAGATCAGGATCGCTGCTCCGATCGGCATGACATCAGGTTTATCCGGATGAAACAGGGGGGTGATGATGCTGATGTGGATGCCGGTCCCGGATTCGGACTTGTGCAGATCTGTCAGCATTACTTCGCGAGATTGCAATGCCCGGTTCAGGGCGTCAAAACAGTGTCCTGTTAATTTTATTTCTTCGGAAGGAGAGAGCATATTCCTGCCCTGTACATCAACCAGCAGGACATCAGCATATGAATAATGCTTTTTAATGCTTTGCAACCAGTCGCGCAGCGGGCGAACAAACTCTTCGTTCTGATCCCCAAGAACACAGGCTGCGGCCCGGCCACAATAATTGCTTTCCATCAGCACACTGGCGTCAGCCAGCCTCTCATTGCGCCAGGCTGCTATCTGAGACGCTTTGAGTTCAGCGATTGATGTCAGCTGGTCGATTTCCATCTGCCTGTATGCTTGCTCCTGTGCACGAAACAGCCTGAAACCACAGAAGATCGTGAGCAGCAATAGAATCACAATAAATACAGGCAGGCAGCGAGAAAAATTGCACGCTTTAACAATCATAATGCCTCATGGTTATATTTGTTACAAATATAACAGAACCTGTTTACTGTTGCATTTTGTTTTATTTTGCATAAATCGGCAGGTTTAGAACCTTCCCCTGCGCGAAATACTCACCGTGTCGTTCCGACACACTGCCCTCAAACCTGATCACAGCCTGTATCTGATCATAATCAACCCCTGATCCGTACCGTTTTCACACAGCAACCGGAAAGGCCTGAAACACCTCTTTCCACTGCGGTTCTAAGGTTACAGCCTTTGGCATAGGTCCTGTTATATAAACCATTAATAGCGGAAAAATGGGGGGGAC
>JAQTRI010000344.1 GCA_028711905.1 Candidatus Wallbacteria bacterium
ACCAGCCTGGGAACCCCTCCGGAATAAAAAAAGATTTTTTTCAACGCACCAGGTGTAAATACAATGCTGTCGGGATTGCCGCCTGCAATATTCAGGCGATGCCTGATATATGGCCCCATTTCTTCCTGCGACAATGGTAATAGATGGTATCTCATACCAATGCGCTGCTTGAGCTGAATCAGTCTGACAGAGTCAAGCTTGCCTGAAAGCTCCGGCTGTCCCGCCAGTATGATGTCCAGAAGCTTGGCCTTGTCTGTTTCCAGATTAGTCAGCAGCCTGATGCTTTCGAGCACTTCCAGAGAAAGATTCTGGGCCTCATCGATCACTATCACCAGCTGTTCGCCACGACCGTGCAGGGAAAGAGCCCTTTCGTTAAGTCTCTCGATCAGGGCAGGGCCGTCCTCATCCTTTTCATACCGGATTTCAAGTTCATCCAATATCTGGCGCAGCAGCTTGATGAAATCGTCCTGCGGGTTGAACACAAGAGCGAATTGACACTTCAATTCATTAATGAATCGACGCAGGATCGTGGTTTTCCCGCTGCCCACTTCGCCTGTCAGTACGATGAATCCTGAATTGGCGTCAAGACCGAAACGCAGCCTGTTAAGGGCCTCTTCATGGCAGGCTGTCAGGAAAATGAACTCCGGGTCAGGAGTAACATGAAAAGGATAACGCTTGAATCCGAAATTATTGAGGTACATTACTCTATTACAATAGCTCCTATGACTTTTTCCGGTGGCAGGTTCTGGTAGATGCAGAAATCACTTTTCTCAACCAGAAAAACAACGCCTGCTTCCGGGTGCATACGGTTGTCCAGCAGGCAGTTCCCGGATTTCAGATCCATTTCCGGCAGGCATTCCACACCGAATCCGGAAAAGCCGTCAGGTGAGTCGGTCACAATCCTGACCGGACTTTCAACTGCAATTTGAGCGGCAAAATGACCGATAAAACGGCGGAAAACCGGATCCTGCCCCTGATAAATGAATGATACAGCAAAGGGCTTTTGAACAGGAGTAATAATTACAGCGATTTCCTGCATCAGTTTTGACCTGCGGAAAGGAATACTTTCCTGCTGGGCTTTCTGAAGCGCACGGGTAATCCGGCTCACAAAAGCTCCCTGCCGACCACAGCGATAATACGCATACTGCCGCGATGCTCAGAAGTCGGAATTTCGGTCTTGCCTGTCCTGGCTCGAAAATAAAAAAAAACTATTCCAGCTGCCACTGGTAAAAGCAGCCACCAGAATGATCCGGAGCCGGCATCTGCAACCGGGAGCGCGGCAGGCGTTTCCGGTCTTTCAATTTTCTGCTCCAGAACTATGGGCATTGGAGACTCAGAAATCACCTGCTTCAGCACAGGTGCTGTTTCCGGAACCAGGGGTGCCGGTTCAGTCGAAACCGGGGCAGTCACAGGCTCTGAAACAGGCTGCACAGCAGGGGATTGTAAAGGATCAACCACTTGAGGAACTGTCACTGTATCAGCAGGTGCGTATCTGCGCTTGACCTCTTCCAGCTTGTCAGGGCTGGAAAACATGTAAAGTCTGCCGTCAGGCGCAGTCCAGCTGTAGATCTCGCCGGCAGTGCAGGCCAGTGTGGAAAGAATAAGCATCAGTATGAGCAGAAAATTTCTTTTCATCAGCCGTATGATAACACAGTGGACAGTGAACGGTGAACAGTGATTGGTTATTGGTAATGGGTGAATGGTCAAATCCCTTCAAAACACAGGGGTTTCACCATTTGAAACAAATTGTAACAAATTGTAACTGGATTATGGGCAGATTGCGATCTATACTCGTAAATGAAACCTGTAGTCCACTTATACTCTCGTCCTCCAGCCCTAACCGGCTGGAATTTTTTTATTCAGCCGTTATTAAAATTCGAGCCCTGTGAAGAATTTTAATTACGGATGAATATACCCGAAGCATAGCGGAGGGTATTCAGCTCAAGCGATACCCGAAGCATAGCGGAGGGTATTCAGCTCAAGCGATACCCGAAGCATAGCGGAGGGTATTCAGCTCAAGCGATACCCGAAGCGCCCTGAACTTTGTTCAGGACAAGAGCTTCTAATCGCACTTCGTGCTCAAGTAGCTCTGTGCAGCGGAGCGGGGTTATGGGTTTCGCTTTACCCCATCACCCATTACCTGTTACCTACTGATAAATTATTCATGGTATAATCTTACCTGCCATGAAAACTTTACTGCTTGTTTTGGCTTTGCTGAATGTCCTGATTACTCAGGCCAGTCCTGCTTTTGCGCCCCCGCATCCATCCCTTTGGGATTATTATTATCCGAAGTATCCCAGAGCAGCCGGCCAGGACCGGCCGTCCTTTGCACCGGCTCATACAGCCAAACGCTCCTCATTCCAGACCCAGATCAATGCTACAGGCACCAGAGAAATCCTGCTTGTGCCCATGGCATTTACCGACGCTGACATTTCGAGTCCGAGTGCGACTCTGCTTTCCCAGTTTATCGAGTACTACCGCCGGGTTTCTGGAGACAGGTTCATTCCCAGTTTTGTGGTAGCCCCCAAGGTCACATCTGTACGCACAATGTCTTATTACGGCGCGGATAATTTCGGCATAGACACCAGCACTGATCATCAGATATACGAGATGGCGCGCGAGGCGGCGCAGCTTCTGCGCAATACATCCTTTAATCCCGCGTCCTATAACCTTGACAAAAACGGCGATGGAATCGTCGATCATTTCATGATCCTGCACGCAGGCAACGCCCAGGAAGCCACAGGAGCAAGCAATGACATCTGGTCCCACATGTGGGAGATCGGTGACGACAAACCCGTGTCAGAGCTTCTGGCAGCCGGGCTTTCTGTGCGCAATTACACCACTTTCGCCAACACCTCGCCGCTCGGTATCATGGTGCATGAGTTCGGGCATGACATCGGCTGGGTCGATCTGTACCCTACCGACCGCTCCCCGCATTTCGGAGCAGGCAACTGGTGCCTGATGGCCCTCGGGTGCTGGAACGGGCCTTCATACAACGGCGAAGAGCCTTCCTGGCCCAGCGCACACTGCCGCTATTACGCAGGATGGATCAATCCCACTGACATTACCACCCAATCAGGTTCCTTCACTCTGCCGCGGTCTGAAACCACAGACGCCATATACCGCGTCAGCCTGTCAAGCACAGAATACTTTCTGCTGGAAAACCGCTGGATCAATGTGCTTGGGAATCAGTTCGGCGGCATGCTGATCTGGCATGTGGACGAATCTGTGCTGTCTGCCGGCTGGGCTGCCAACTCGGTCAACACCAATGTCAACCACAAGGGCGTCGACCTGGAAGAAGCAGATAATCTTTCCGAACTGGACCGTATGGCCAGCAAGGGGAATTCAGGCGACCCGTACCCGGGCTCAACACAGAATCACACATTCAGCCCTGAGAGCAGCCCATCAAGCGAGTCCTACACAACAACACTACGATCAACTGTTTATATCGAAAACATCCAGACCTCCGGCAGCAGCATTGCATTCACCAAGCGCGGCAGCTTCGCTTTCTGGGCCGGGGTGTTCTCCCATCCCTTAGATGAAAATCTGCTTTTCATCACAGTCACTCCATCCCATACACTTGACAATAACAGTCTCACCGCTTCTTTAACTCAGGGCGTGACAAAATCATTGAACATGTACTGGATCACAACATCCAATGTGTTTCAGGCCACCTGTGAAATCGCTGACCCTGATACTGCGTTCAACCTGTTCCTGCGTGGAGTTGTTGGCGGCGCAACCAAGGAAGCCACTATTAGCTACACGGAAAATACTGTAAAAAGCTCTTTTCTGACTGCGCCTGGGAGGGATAACCAATGAGAACCCTGCCCTTTCTTTCGGCAATTGCATTCTGCCTTTTCCTGCTCCCCGCATGCGGAGGAGGTGGTGGTGGAGGCGGTTCTGCTCCAGGACCGACAACTGTCACCACCCTGTCTGGCAGTGCCTACTGGATCAGCAGCAGTTTCCTGTCCCCGGCCGCGGTTCCTGCGGGCTACAGCGAAGTAACAGGCACTCTTACCTTTTCCAGCAGTTCTTTTTCGCGCACAGTATCCATCACAAACGGCGCTTTTTCCCTGCCGATTTATAACACAGACGGTTTTGCATCCGGTCTGACTGTTTCAGGAACCATGACTGTGATCGCATCAGGCAGGACTGCCAGCGGGCCTGTTTCGATCAACACAGGTGTCGAGCAGAATCAGCTGGAAGTGCGCGCAACAACCAGCACCATGACCACCGATTCCTTAGTGGTGGTTTCTGTCGCCACCTCAGCTGTAACAAAAACCCTGACCGTCAAGCTTTATTATTACGACTCTATTGGCAATCTGTCAGAACTGCCACCTGGAGCCCAGATCTTCATTCTGGAAACCGGAAGCACTGCGATTTACCAGACAGGCGGTACCACCCTC
>JAQTRI010000345.1 GCA_028711905.1 Candidatus Wallbacteria bacterium
CCTCTCCGTTCACACGATTGAAGGCAGGCTCAATGTTTTCGACTTTTTCAGCGTCTATTGCCCTCCGTGCATGAAACTCAGTCCGTCACTCCATACCTTGGCCGCAGCCAGCACTGAAGTCAACATCGTCAAGATCGACATCAACAGGCCGGACATCAAAGGCATTTACTGGAAATCTCCGGTTTCCAAGCAATTCAGGTTCAAATCGATTCCTTACTTCATCGTGGTCCAGCCTGACGGCACGAGACTCGAAGGTGAATCAGCCCGCGACTTCGTGATTCCGATCCTGGCAGCCCACCCCCCGTACATGGACTCTCTGCCGGCCTGCGTAAAAAATCTCAGGCTGCTGGAACAGGCCATGATGGAGCTGAAAATCGCCCGGCCCGGGGTGAAACCCAAGGAAATCTCGCTTGATGATCTCAAGCAGTATTTGCCTGGAGGCACGCTGCCGAACTGCCCGGCCATGGAAGAGCAGCAGAACTATAAGCTTTCTTACGGCTTTCTCAAATGCCCTATGCACGGATCATTGAATTCGATCAGCAAAAACAGCTGCATCGTGAACATGAAAAATTTGACGCAGACCATCAAGGAGATCAGGAACGCTCCAGGCCACACTGGTGAAATCAATGCGCAGTTGCTGAAGTCTCATCTGCCAGGTCAGGTGTTTCCTTCATGCGACACCATGCTCAGCGGAGAATCTTACCTGATTATAGATGGTGAGATCGCCTGCCCCCATCATGGCACTTTGACAGAGGATCGCTATTATTCTATCGATAAGCTGATCAAAACCGCATATCTGGCGGGGTTATCTGCCGAGGTTCTCGCTATGTGCCCTGAACAGCTCAGCCTGGCAGAGCGGTTCGGACCGAAAAACTGGAATTACGGTAACGCCGTGTTCAATGCCAATCACTACCAGGGACTGCTCGCTTTCGACCGCGGGGATTTTAAAACCGCCTGCGAGTTTCTCATCAAATCCGGAGAGGCCCCGGCCTCTCCCCAGCTCGAAAGTTACGGACCTGATCTTTCTCTGGCCAGAAAACTTGCGCAATCTCATCCGGAACAAGTGAAACTCTTTCTCCGGAAAATCACGAATTACTGGAGCGATTGCCCGAGCTATGAAAAACTGATTGAAAAAATGAAGTGAGGATCGAATAATGGCAAAACTTCTCAGTCAACTCAAGCCTCAACCCCTGTGGGACATTTTCGAAGATATCTGTTCTGTTCCTCATCCGTCCAAGCATGAGGAAAAACTGATTGCGTGGCTGCTGGAATTCGCGAAAAAACACGGGATCGAATGCAGACGCGAAAAGTGCGGCAATGTGATCATGCGCAAGCCGGCCACCCGCGGCATGGAGCGCTGCAGAGGCATTATTCTACAGAGCCATCTGGACATGGTGCCGCAAAAAAACAACGACACAAAGCATGATTTTGCCAAAGATCCGATCAAACCCCGCATTGACGGAAATTTCGTCAAGGCCACAGGCACCACCCTGGGCGCGGACAACGGCATCGGCGTGGCTGCCAGCCTGGCGGTCATGGCTGCGAAGGACATCGCCCATGGCCCGCTGGAATGCCTGCTGACCGTGGATGAGGAATCGGGCATGACCGGAGCCGTCAATCTGCAGCCGGAAAGCCTGTCCGGTTCGATCCTGATCAACCTGGATATGGAGCACCATGGAGAGCTGTGCATAGGCTGCGCCGGCGGCATGCATGCCGATGGACGCATCAGATACGAGCTCAAATCAGCAGGCCGTGGTTTCAAGGCTTACACCGTTTCGGTCAAGGGCCTGAAAGGCGGACATTCCGGAGTGGACATCCACCTTGGCCGCGGCAATGCCATCAAAATTCTTTCCCGGGTGCTCAGGATCGCGTCAGCGAAATTCGGCCTCAAGCTCGCACACATCAGCGGCGGCAACCTGTATAACGCCATTCCCAGGGAAGCCTTTGCCACTGTACTGGTGCCTGAAACCAAATCCAATGCTTTTGAGAAGACTGTCCGGGAATTCAGCGCCACTGTGCTGAATGAGCTGAAAACCGTGGACCCTGGTGTTACTGTAACTGCAGGCTCTGCTTCCAGGCCCAAAGGCGTGCTCAGCCCTGCGGTGCAGAAGCGCCTGCTGCGGCTGCTGCATGCCTGCCACCAGGGAGTTTACCGCATGTGCGCCGACATCCCGAACCTGGTGGAAACTTCCAGTAACCTGGCTGCAGTGATCATGGAGCGCGGCCTGATCACGATCCGCACCTCGCAGAGAAGCTCTGTGGAATCCCAGAAAGAGGACATGGCCGCCACTGTAGCATCCGTGCTGGAACTGGCAGGTGCCAAGGTCGAATTCGGCTCATCCTACCCGGGATGGAAGCCGGACATGGAATCCGGCATCCTCAAAATAGCCAGAACTACTTATCGGCAGCTTTTCGGATCAGATCCGGGTGTGTCTGCCGTACACGCCGGACTGGAATGCGGCTTGTTCAAAAAGGTCTACCCGCACTGGGACATGGTGTCGTTCGGCCCCACGATCCAGTGGCCGCATTCGCCTGACGAACTGGTGGACATCGAATCTGTGGTCCTGTTCTGGAGGTTCCTGAAGGAGATCCTCAGGAACGCACCGGCAGTGAAGTGATAAGACCGGAAATTGACATTCATCTCAATTGCACGCCGGCGGTCTGCACCCAACCCCGGTCGGGAGAAGCGTACAGTTTTCAGCAGCCTCCGATCTTGCGCAAAAGATGCAGAAAGCTGTGAGCGGCAGGACCCCAAATGACGAGCTTTTTTAACTTTACCGAAGCTGGGTTGACCACTCGACTCTGTCTGCCGGTATTATTGTCTTTTTGTATTTCTATCCAGGCCGGCGACCTGGCCATCGACACACGCACGGATTTTCACGCGTATTCCTGCGGCACTTCCAGGGTCCAGAACCTGACCCGGGTATTCCTGTCTCAGGCCTTTGAAAACGGGTTCAGCCAGCTGACCCTCAAGAACCATTACCTGAGGGACACCGAATCGTTCAGCATCGACCGGGCATTCGTTGAACTGTATCACGACCGACTGACTTTCAGCATTGGCAAACAGCGCATTTACTGGGGCTGCGGCCAGGTATTCAATTATGCCGACATCTTCAACACCATTGACCCGACCCGGCCGTCAGAGGAAAAGGACGGGGTCAAGTCTGTGATGGTGCGCTACAACCCTGATGCCACCTCGCGGGTGGAGCTGGCCTGTTCGGACCAGGACACAGTGCCTGGCAACTCAGCCCTGCGCTGGACCTTCACATCTCACGGCTGGGAATTCATGCTCAACGCCCTTAAAGTCCACCGCGACATGTCCGCATATTTTCCGGGGCTGTACTCAAGCTCACAGGACCTGGTGGCGGAGGTCAAGGGCGGGATCGGGTGCGGCATCTGGGCGACAGTCGACTTCCGCTCCTCGAGCCTCAACCGGCCTATACCAGTGGCTTCGCCCCTGCCGGCCGACAACCGGCTGTATACTATGGGACTGGACTACACCTTTACCACGCATGGCCACAACCTGTACACTATGTTGGAAGCATCCTACGACTCGGACCTTGATTCACGGTCCTGGTATTTCTCGCACAGGCTCGATCTGTCCGATGTGCTGTTTTTTTCCCAGAGCCTGTATAAGGACGAACGCTCGGGCCTCAGGTTCCTGGGCAATGCCCTGGACTATGCGTACAGCGACATTGTCTCGCTCAGGCTGGAGCTTAACGCCTTTGATGGCGGGAGCGCCACAGCCGGGTTGGCAGGGTTTGACCCGGATCTTGACCGCGAGATCAAGTTTTCGGTGCGGGCTGTGTTTTAGTGGTTTATTATCAAGCCTGCTGGAGCGGAGATGTGTTGCGCGGAACCCCCCCGCAGGCGTTAAGAATTGACAGGATGTCAATTTAGCACCCTCCGGGTATAAATGAGCTTTAACTTCCTGTGTCAGTAAAAGCTCATAAACCGAGGAAATGAGTCCAAAATCAGTTGGATGCTGATTTTGGACGATGGGTGGAGCGCAATACATTTCCGCGAAGCGAATTCACAGGAGGGCATCCTTGGCCATAGTTACTGCCGACCATCTCTCGCGCCATTACATCCAGGGCCAGGTTACTGTGCGGGCTCTGACAGGCGTTTCGCTCTCGATCGAGCGCGGCGAGTTCACGGTCATAGCCGGGCCGTCCGGTTCAGGCAAGACCACGCTTCTGAACCTGATCGGGTGCATGGATAATCCGACTTCAGGCTGCCTGACGGTCGACGGGCTGAACATCTCGACCCTGACCGGCAATGACGCCGCCCTTTTCCGCAGGGAGAAGATCGGGTTCATCTTCCAGCATTTCTATCTGATCCCTGTTCTGACGGCTTATGAAAATGTCGAGTTTTCGCTGGATCTGCTTCCTGGATTGACCAAGC
>JAQTRI010000346.1 GCA_028711905.1 Candidatus Wallbacteria bacterium
CTTGATTGTTTTTTGACAACGAAATAATGAAAGTAGTACCATATGGTACCAGCAATAAGGAGGACAAGAATGAAGTATGCTGTAATGGTTCTGGCGCTTGTTTTCGTAGTCGGCATATCTTTTGCCATGCCTGTGGGTGGAAATTCCCCGTCTCTGATTTTCGTTGACGGATGCCCGGGTGGAAATTGCCCGGTTCCACCAGATGATCCGGATTGTCCGGACGGTAACTGCCCGGTTCCGACCGAAGGCGATGACTGTCCCGGCGGCAACTGCCCGGTTCCACCAGATGATCCGGACTGCCCGGACGGTAACTGCCCGGTCCCGACCGAAGGCGATGACTGTCCCGGCGGCAACTGCCCAGTGCCACCAGATGATCCGGACTGCCCGGATGGCAACTGCCCTGTACCGGACTGATCTGCAACAATCTAAGGCAATCAGGAGGAGAGCATCAAGGCTCTCCTCTTTCTTTTTTCATCTGGGCTAAAGCAGTATGCAGCATCTTAATTTCTTGAGTTTGTCAAAAACCGTCTCAGAACCCTTAACAGCTCGCTTTTTTTGATCGGTTTTGACAAATAATCATCGCAACCTGATGCAAGGCACTTTTCGCGTTCTTCGTTAAGGGCAAAGGCAGTCTGGGCGATCACAGGAAGACCCGGCCGCAGAGCTTTGATCTTAATAGCTGCGTCATAGCCGTTCATTTCCGGCATGCGGATGTCCAGAAGCACTGCCGCAAGGTCATGGTTTATGTCGACAGCTCGCACAGCTTCCAGACCATTTCTTGCTCTTAGAACCAGCATACCTTCGTGTCCCAGCACCATGGACAGGGCTTCGAAAGAAGTGTCATTATCTTCTGCGACAAGTATTTTTTTGCCGCTTAAATCAGAATACTCTGCGGACTCCAAGCTGGTTTCCCCACCACTCTCCTGTACAGGCTCATATGGAATCGAGAGGTAAAACACCGATCCTGATCCAGGAACAGACTCAGCCCAGACATGCCCTCCGAAGTGTTCAGCAATAGCTTTGCTGATAGCCAGTCCCAGGCCGGTTCCCCCGAATTTCTCAGCTATACCGTCATCAGCCTGTTGAAATCGCTGAAAAAGATGATCCAGCTTGTTATCCTCAAATCCTATTCCCGTGTCTCTCACAAAAAATTCAAGACTGTCTCCGCTGAAGCGAGTGCCCAGCTCGATCTCCCCCCTGTAGGTGAATTTGAAGGCATTGCCGAGAAAATTAGACAGCACCTGACGCAGTCTGGTCGGATCTGTGAAAATGAATTGCGCGGCACCGTCAGGCGCGGACCCGATTATTAGAGACACTTCAGGCTTTTCCATGGCTTTTTTGGTAAAAGTATTCCTTAATTCGTCAAGGAACTGAACGAGATCAACAGGCTTTTTCTTCAGAAAAAACTGGTCTGATTCGATCATGGACATGTCGATGATATCATTGATCAGGTCTAACAGATGGTCGCCTGCATTGCAGATTACATCAACGAATTTCAACTGGTCCGGAGTCAGCTCTGTATAGTCCCGCAGCAGTTCGCTGTAACCGATGATCAGGTTCATAGGGGTGCGGATCTCGTGTGACATGTTGGCTAAGAAAGCTGATTTGAGCCTGTTGGCCTTTTCTGCCTCTTCTTTGGCCTTGATCAGCTTCTTCTCGAAATTGATACGCTCAGAAATATCAACATTAATTTCAGCTGCCAGCCATTTGCCGGATTCATCCTGAAAAGGAATGGATATCACCTGAACCGGGCGGTTACCCTCCTGAATCAGATTTTCCTCGCTGACCACAGTTTGCTTTGTGTTCAAAGCCCTGGTTACACCGCAGTCCGGGCAGGGCTCTGTGCGATTCATGAAATACGCGAAGCATTTTTTCCCTGCAGGATCGCCGTAAACTTCAGCCCACGAGGGATCAATGTAGACAATGTTGAATTCGCCGTCAATAATGTCCAGTCCGGTGCCTGTTGCGCCGAGGACAAACTCGATCTGCTTGTTAAGATTGCGGATTTCTTCTTCAGCCCTTTTCTGGGCTGTGATATCGCGCACCACTGCCTGCAGAATCGGTTTTCCAATAAGATCGATCCTGGAAAGCAGCACACTGGCAGAAAATGTCGTGCCGTCCTTGCGCAAATGCAGCCATTCGAAAAAATTCCGGCCGGTTTGATAGGCTGTTCTAATGTGTTCATCCGCAGCTTCTGTTGACTGCCTCCCATCCCGCTGCAGCTTTGGAGAAAACTCGCTGGGATGTTTTGAGATGAATTCTTCTCTGCTTTCGCATCCAAAGATTTTCAGTGTGGCTGGATTGCAGTCGATAAATCCTCTCTCATTCAGAGTCATGATCGCATCACTGGAATCGGTAAAAAGCTTTTTGAAGCGTTCTTCTGATGCGCAAAGCAGTGACAAGGCACGGGATTGTTCGGTCACATTCCGGCGCGACTCGACAAAACCGTTCAAAGCACCGTCCTTGTAAAGAGGGGTTACTTTTACAGAATCGTACTCATCGGTTTCAGGATAAAAATTGATGTAAGTTTCAGTTTTTCCGCTGGCCTTCGCCCTTAATGCCGGGCAGTGAGGAGGCAGCGATGGACCGCAGGCCATCAACTCGTAACAGTGCCTGCCACGGGCAATCTCAGCGCTCATTCCGCAGCGTTTTAGTCCCGCAGTATTGATCGAAACTACGCGATACTCTAGATCAGTCACCATGAAAACATCTTCAAGCACATCAAACAATTCAGCTGAGATGAGAGGTTCTCCGGGCGTGACTGAGCCGGGAATCAGATCAGATTCATTGATATTGCCGGTTAACGCCATGATTTTCCTCGCAATTGGTCAAACTGTCTCAAGTCAAGCGTCATCAGTCAGCAAGAAGGGTCTTTACCGCCAGCAGCAGTTCGTCCAGTCTGGAGGGCTTGCGAAGAGCCCGGAAACGAACCTGAGGAAAGTGATCCATAACGGATTCAGGATTGTTGATAGCGCTGTATATCAGCAATCTTAGACCCGCTGTCAGGCCACGATTGTCCATTTCGCGCAGTATGTCTTCACCGGAAATACCGGGAAGCATCAGATCCAGGATCAGCAGATCGAATTTCAAGCTGCCGATGGAGGCGATAAAATCTTTTCCATTCGCAAAAGGCAATACTTCGTAACCAAGATTCTGCAGCGCATATGAGAGCATTTCCGCTATAGATGGCGTATCCTCGACAATGGCGATTTTCTTCATTTTCTCCCCCTTTTATCATTTCTTATGTCTGTTTTTCAGAATCTAACATAATTCTAACAATGAATCCAGTGTCAGCGCAGATAACCGGGGAATTCTTCAGCCAGCCGGCGAAATACCTGTTCCAGGTCTGTCACGCTCGAAACATCAACCCATTCATCGGCGCGGTGGCAGTTCCGGCCCACTGGTCCGATTACAACAAGTGGAACTTCCGGGTGAATTCGATGAAAAACATTCTCATCAGCCACAGAGTAACCCATGTTGAAATTGACAAATGTGTGGGATAATCCGATCACGCTTCTTAAAAAGTGCACAAAGGAATGCTTCGAATGCGTGATAAAAGCCTCGCTGTGGGGAGTGGGTCTGTTTTTTGCGCTTACAGAAACCCGCCGTTCCTGCCCGGAAACAATCACAGGCTTCAGCAAACCTTTTCGATACATGTTGTCCAGTGTGTCCTGCAGCAGATTCAAAGCTTTATCTATCGAATACTCTGGGGTAAAGGTCCAGTCAACAACGATCCGTCCGGAACAGGGGACCGACAGGGTACCGTCTCCGGATTCTACTTTACTGACAAAAAAACTGCCGTCAATGGTTCGCCTGGCGGAACCTCCGGGAATCCGTCCGGAAAAAAAACGGAAACGGTCGCGATGTTTCCTGCGCCTGCGCTCAAGCTCTACAACTATTTTCGCGCAGTCAGTTGCCGCATTTACCAGTCCCGGCATCATGGATTCTGCGCCGTGTCCTCCAGTGCCTGGAACAATGATCTCAAACTCGCAACGACCGAGCCTTCCCAGACAGATCGTACCGACTCCATGACAGGGATTAGGTCCATCGCCAAGTTCCGGAACCACAAGAGCGGCTACACCGTCCATAAAATCACTGGCAGCTAAGACATTGGCTCCCAGAGAATAGAATTCCTCATCCACGCCGAAAGCCACCTTGATCCGAAATCCATCCGGGTTGATCCCGGCTAAAGCTGTGCACATGACACTTAACCCGGCCTTCATATCATTAGCGCCAAGGCCGAAAAGAAGATTTCGTCCGGGTTGCTCACAGGATTCAATCATTTTCGGTGTCAGGGCGTCCAGATCTGAGACCCAGGCACTGGAACCTACTGTGTCCATATGTCCGTAAAACATGAGTGCAGGGCCTGATTGTCCCTTTTCCGCCAGAATG
>JAQTRI010000022.1 GCA_028711905.1 Candidatus Wallbacteria bacterium
AATCGCGCATCAGGGATGTTGACATGGCGGCAGAAATGACCGAATTCACCCGCAACCAGATACTGATCCAGTCGGGTACGGCCATGCTGGCACAGGCCAATGTCAAACCGCAGTCAGTGCTGCAATTACTGCAGTAAAAAAGCAACGGCTAATTTCAGGGGAGCGGAAATCCGCTCCCTTTTTTTATTTCTTCACATTGGAAGAGAACTTGAGATATGGTGTTTTGCGCGCCGGGATCGGGACTGCGGCCCCTGTGTGGGGATTGCGGCCGATGCGGGGCTTGCGTTCCTTGAGAAGGAAAGTGCCGAAACGGGAAATCACGACTCTTCCATCGTCCTTGATACATTTTTCGATGATCAGGAAGGTTTCCTGGATTGCTTTCAGGGCTTTGGCCTGAGAAATATTGATTCTCTTGGCGAGTTCCTTGGCCAGATCTCTCTTGGTCATACTTTTTTTCATGTTTCCTCCCATTCAGATCTGCTTGTGGTCTGTTGCACTTGAATCTTGCGGTTAAACCAGATGCCGAATCCTTATCAATGAAAGGATTTCTGCGGATCAGCAATCACAAAACCAAGTTTTACAGACTACTAGTCACTTAAAATAAGGTCGCTGATTGTTCTACCATCCAGCACAGCTTGTGCGAAGATATTACCGTTACCGGCCATGACTTGTAAAGTATTTTCCGCCAGATCAGCCAGAGCCGGGTCAGATGATTTCTTCAAAGCAATCAAAAGGCTTATGGATCTGCGGTCTTCGAGGTTGGCCAGCACATGAAAACCGCTTCTCTGCATGTCCCGGTTATCCGAGTGGACCATACCCGTTATGGTTTTAATGATGTCTATATTGGGGTGATCAGCGAGGCATAGCACTGCTGCGGCCCTGACTTCAGGAGAATCATCATCAAGAAGCGGTATGACCATGGCCAGGGATTCGGACGAGCTGATGATTTTCATTGCTGAAACTGATGAGGCGCGAATTTCCGGGAAGCGGCTCTTCAGCCCCTTGGAAAGAATTGCCAGGAACTTATGGCCGCCGATGGTTGCCAGAGCTTTGAGACACTGCCCTTTGACAACAGTGTCAGGGCTTTTGGACAGCAAATCCACCAGATGGTCCACCAGTTCAAATTTCCGATACTGGGATGCCATGGAGATTCCCTGGATGTTACTGTCTCTGTCTCTGGACTTCAGAAGAGGGATGATTTCTTTGTCAGTGACCTCTTCAACCGTGAACAGGCTTTTCTCGAATTTCTTGATTTTTTTGAAATCATGGATGAAGCCGCTGACTTCCCCTTTTTTGAAAGCGAAAGTGTCCTGAGTGGCGGTTTCGGGTGCGCCTGAATACTTTTCGTAAAGGTCAACGGCCCTGGGAAAGTTCAGCATAGCCAGCGAATGAAGTATATCCAGCACCCGTTCTCGGATGCGGGGGATATCGATGGAAAGAGCTTTTTCCAGCAGTCTGATGCCTTGATTGCCGAGGTGACCGGTCAGAACAACGGCAGCCTCGAGCTTGTCCTCATCTTTAGTTTTGAAAACACTTTCAATGAGAAGAATCACTGAATTCAGGCCATAAAGCTTGAGGGAAGCAAGCACGAGCTGCTGAAGTTCTTCTGCCGGATCGAGCAGAAAAAGAATCAGCAGGCCGTATGCATCGTTAGAGGCGTAATCAGCAAGAACCGAAGCTGTTTCAAATCTGATTTTATAGCTTTCAGAGCGGATGAACTGGCGCAGGAAATGGACATCGCTCTGGATGCCGAATTTAGATATGGTCCGTATCAGGCGCGCGGTAATCTCAGCATCGCTTTCAAGAGGAATGCGGTTTTTAATGACAGTATAATATTCCAGATTTATGTTGCCATTGACATAATTGATAGCTGTAAGCCGGGTCTCTGGTTCGCCTTCGAGCATGGAACTTATTTGCTGTACCGTATAGCGTTGCTGGGGAATGGATTCTTTCTGAACGGGACCGCTGTTGCTTCTGGCAGCCAGTTTGCTCTTTAAGAGAAAAATACCTTGCTTGGCTAAGAAACGCAGGGATGGGGACTCATCATCAGCCGCTAAGCGGTTTAAATGAGGAATGGCCTGGTTGTCGCAGGTTTTCACCAGAAGCATCACGGCTTTTTTCCTGTTTTCCTCAATCGGGCTGTTCAGGTCGAAAAGCAGATCTTCGAAAGAGGGGTTTTCGTTGTGATTGTTCATTTTCGTCATTTGCAGCAAGATTAAACGGGGATATGGTATATTTTACTATAGACGGTTTCAAGCGGAAATTCAACACTGCTCGAGAAAGGCAATACTGGCATCAATTACCATGTTATGGTAGATTGCTAGTGGTCTGTCTCATAAGTTCGTATTAATTGATTCCAGGGGGAAGGCCTGTCAACAGGCTTGTGCGCAGGAAACCCGATTGAAAGAACTTATGGTACAGAACACTAATCGAGTTATTGTGCAAAAAAACAATAATTCGAGTGAAGTCTTAGGAAATGACGCTTCCTGTTGCTTCGGATATTGTTGGAAAATTATGATCAATGTCGGAGAGAAGACCCTTGATGGAAAGAAAAATGGAAACTATCGAGAAACTGCTCAAAGTGGCGAGAGGGACAGAAGAGGGTGATCTGATCCTCAAGAACGGGATTTTGTTCAATACCCTGTCCGGAGAAGTTTACAGCTCTGATGTGATTATTAGTTGCGGTATGATTGCCGGAATCGGCAGCTATGAAAATGCCAGCAAGGTCATTGATCTGAAGGGAAAATTTCTGGTTCCCGGTTTGATAGATGGCCATGTGCATGTTGAGAGTTCTATGCTTTCGCCTGGTGAATTCGCCCGGGCTTTAGTCGGGCGGGGAGTGACCTCTGCTGTGATCGATCCGCATGAACTGGCTAATGTTGTCGGGAAAAGCGCGATCAGTTTTTTTCTCAGGGAAGCGTTGCAGGTTCCGATGAATTTTTTTGTCATGGTGCCATCTTGTGTGCCTGCCACAGGTGATGAAACGGCAGGAGCGGAGATCAGGGCATCTGATTACCGGGAAATCCTGAAAGATCCGAGAGTTCTGGGATTAGCTGAAATGATGAATTTTCCTGGAGTGATTTCTGGAGACAGGCAGATTCTGGAAAAACTCCTGGCCGCAGGTGGCAAACCTGTGGACGGACACGCTCCCAAGCTGACAGGCAAGGATCTTTGCGCTTACATTGCTGCTGGAGTCACATCAGAGCACGAGTGCATGACAGCCATAGAAGCTCTGGAGAAACTTCGGCTCGGCATGTACATCATGCTGAGGGAAGGATCAGCAACCAAAAACCTGCTGGATCTGCTCCCGCTGGTCAACAAATTCAACAGTAATCGTTGCTTCCTGGCCACTGACGATCTTCACCCGGATGAAATTCTGGAGCACGGCCAAATTGATCACTTAGTGCGGATGATTATCCATGAAACAGGCAATCCGATGCGCGCAATCAGGATGGCCACCATTAATGCCGCTGAATACTATGGTCTAAGACAGATCGGGGCTATAGCCCCGGGCAGGATAGCTGATCTGATTGTTGTCGGCGACATGGACAGGTTTGAGATCAGAACTGTCATCAAGTCCGGCCAGATAGCGTTTGACGATGGCACTTATTACTGTAAAAGGCACGACAGCGAGGAGTACTACCGCCGGAACTACCCGGAACTTTTGAGCACCATGGCAATCAGCGGAATCAAGCCGCAGGCCTTGAAAGTGCCTGTGCGGGGTAAGAAAATCAGGGTTATCGAGATTCTTCCTGAGCAAATCGTTACAGGCATGCTGATTGAAACCCCAGAGGTTAGAAACCGTGAAGCTGTTGCTTCTCCCAGCCGGGACCTGCTGAAGCTGGCTGTTATTGAGCGCCACCGCGGGACAGGCAATGTAGGTATAGGCTTTGTCAGGGGATTCGGTTTTTCGAGAGGTGCTATTGCTTCATCCGTTGCTCACGATTCACACAACATAATTGTTGCCGGCACCAATGACGAGGATATGGCCGCTGCCTGCGCCTGTGTTGCAGCTGCAGGCGGTGGAATTGCTGCTGTTGATGGAAAAACAAGAGAGATTATTCCTCTCCCCCTGGGAGGCCTGATGTCTTTCTCAGGGATAGAGGAAGTGGCTGAAGGTATGAAAAAAATGAAATCTCTTGTGCGGTCCTGGGGAGGTACACTGGATGACCCGTTCATGCAGCTCTCATTTCTCGCTTTACCTGTGATCCCGGAATTGAAACTTACCGACAGGGGACTGGTGCAATCCGGTATGCCCGGAAATATTTCACTCTGGATGGAAAATGAATGACCGGAAACTTTGATGATCTTCTCGACAATCTGAAGTTCGAGGAAAAAGAAGAAGACAAAGAGCGGTTGACAATCAACCAGCCGGTCGATGAAGCTTTGCTGCATTCATCGTATCGCAGGCTGCGGCTTCTTTACGAATATTTCGAAAGAATCGACTCTGAAATCGATCCTGATATTGTTATCAACATGACACTGGATTTTCTGGAACAGCAGGTGGGATATGATGCGGTGCTGGTGGTCGGTACGGATCGGTCCGGTGCGCCAGGCAGTGTGCTTTTCAATAGAAATTATTATGAAAATGCAGACCTGGTGATTTCAGAGATAGCTGAAGAAGGTTTGTTCCAGTGGACTGCCAACCGGCAGAAACCATATTTTTTCCGAGTCGACCCGCAGGGGTATTTCTGCCTGATCCTGTCCTTGTCATTCGGAGGGCAAAGCCTTGGATTTCTTATTACTTTTTTCAGTGAGGAAGAGCATTTAAGTCAGTTGGATCTGGAAATGGCCAAAATCCTTTGTCACCAGCTGGCAGCGGTTATGGACAAGTCCCAACTTAATGAACAGCTGACTGAGAAAGAAGACACTGTTGAACTTCAACTGCGCGAAATCACGAGGCTTTATGATGAACTGAAGTTCGTTTTTGATTTTACCCGTAAAGTCGGCAGAGTCCTGGAAAAGGAAGCCCTTTACAGCTTAGTGCTGGAAACAGTGGTTATGGCTTTTGAAGTGGAAAAGGCCGTCATTTTCGAAGTGAACAAAGGAAAACTCAAGTTTATCGTTGGGTCCGGCCTGGGTGGAATCGTGACCGGCAGCCCGAACGAGGGAACTAATGTGGCAGCACATTTTCTGAACAGTGCCGAACCGATCAATGATTTTATTTACAACGAGAATTTTCGCAACTGGACGCATCTGGGGATAGAGGAAAACACCATGCTGGGCTCTCCGATCACTGTTGAGGAGCAGGTTGCAGGACTGATCCTGCTGGCAGGAAGGAAAATGAATCTTCCATTCAATCCGGGACACGGCAAACTGATCAGGTCCATGATGCGTCAGGTCGGATATGGATTGGAACAGATCAGACTGTATGAGGAAATGCTGGAGAAAAAGAAGATTGAACGGGACATGGAATTGGCTGGACGCATTCAGCAGAGCCTGCTCCCTAAAGCTCCCCCTGTGCTGCCCGGATTCGATTTCGGGATTTATTTTCAGCCGGCCGGATGTGTCGGGGGGGATTACTTCGATTTTCTGGTGCGCGATGATGGATGTATTGTGGGAGTGGTGGCTGATGTGTCCGGCAAGGGCATAGCTGCCGCAATGCTGATGATGAATGTACGCAGTGTGATCAGGGCTGAAAGCATGCAGCAGGAATTCGATTTGAGCCGCGCGATGGTCAGGATCAACAACCTGGTCTGTGACGAGATTCTTCCCAGCAAATTTGTGACCCTGTTTTACTTTCTGATCGATCCGGTTGCACGCTCGTTCAATTTCATCAGCGCCGGGCATACTCCCTTGCTTCATTTCAAGATGCATGAGAAGAAGTTCGCTGAATACACAGCCACCTCAGTGCCGGTCGGCCTGGTCCGCGATGAGCATTATGTTGTGCGGTCACTCCAGCTTAAGCCCGGGGACAGGCTGTTGATTTATACTGATGGTCTTAACGAATCCCGCGATACTGATGGGAACGAATTCGGCATTGAACATGTGAAAGAATTGCTGCGGGATTCCGGCCGGTCTGGAGCCGCGCAGACAGCCGATAAAATCGCATGCGCCTGGCAGAGTTTCACGGCTGGAGCGCCAAAATTTGATGACACAACATTTCTGGTGATCGATTCCACCCAGGAAGGGGTACACACATGATAACCGTTGCAGTTGACACTCTTAAACCCGGAGCTGTACTGGCCAGGCCGGTCATGTACAAAGGACATGTCATCCTGGACAGTGGGACTGTGTTGACCGAGGAATACATACGCAGTTTGAAAAAGCGTGAGATTACGCAGGTTTTTCTCAATGAAGAACCTGTAAACGAGCCTGAAATTGAAAGCGTTGCCGAAGATCCTGCTGCAGCACTCGGCCGGAAACTCTCGGGATTCACACCGACAACGAGCCGACCGGAGCAACTGTTCGAGTTGATCCAGGAAGCCGGGAGAATGGCTGACTGCAAACTTGTGCCGGTTTTAACCGGTTTTCTGAAGTATCGTGATTCCCGCATCGACCAAACCCTTTTGCGCCTGACAGTGCTTGATGCGCTCATGAACATGCCCGATGATCCAAGGATCGACAACATCTGTCTTGTGCAGCTCAGCCTGTCCGGGGATGTCGGAATCAAAGCGAAACTGGTTCAGCGCCTGACAAGGTTCCCCAAGGAGCAGAATGTTTATTCCCTGCTCCTGAAAATTCCTGAAATTCCACTGTCCCTGATCCCTCAAGTAAGGGATATGCTTGCGGCAGTTGAACGATCAAAGCTTGAAACGCAGCTGAATAAAGTTCTGTCCGGCGAAAAGGATGCGACCAGGAAGAAGCAGCTTCTGAAGCTTCTGGAAGAGTACTTTCCCAGGCAGACGATGGAAGGCATGTATCGGAAATATCTCGGCATGGAAATGCCGGTTCGCGCACCGGTTACTGAGCGCGAAAAGATTTGCTCATCCCCTGATGCGGCTGAAACCCTGCACGAAAAGCCGGTACGCGGTATTGAGATCAGTGAAGGGGCGGATTTGACTAAGGTTGAGATTGAGGAGCGCGTGGCAGAACCTGGTGATGCCGTGATCAATCCGAGGTTTGTTCAGGTACTGGATCTTTCTTCTCAGAAACACAATCTAAAGAAAATTTTCCAGGAAAATTATGACAAATCGATTGAGGAAACCACAGGCCTGCTCGCTGATTTCCGCACAGGGAAAAGAATTGTCGAAGACAGGGTTGAAAAGCTGGTCAACAGCATTATCTGTCAAGTCAGGGAACATCCTGAGCACGCTTTCGGGATGGTGGCCAACAACACGATCAAGAATTATCTGCTGTCGCATTCTCTCAATGTGACATACCTTTCCGTATTGATTGGCACCCTTTGCGGGCTTGATGAGAACAGACTTGTTGTTCTGGGCTGTTCAGCGATTCTTCACGATGTCGGCATGGTCAAGATGGACAAGCTCCTATGGAACGAACCGCGAAGATTAACCGAAGTGGAAATTCACGACATCAGAAAGCACACGATATACGGGATCGATTCGCTGGCCATGTCAACCAGGTTTCCCAGGGAGATCGGGTTTGTGGCATATCAGCATCACGAAAGAATCGACGGCAGCGGATATCCCAAGGAAAAAAAGGCGCATCTGATCAGCGAATGCTCCCGGATTGTAGGCATCAGCGATGTAGTGGGAGCCATGCTCTCCAGACGATCTTACCGTGACCGGCTCCAGCCTGCCGAGATGTTTCATCACTTAGTTGTTGAGGGGAAAGAGAGATTCGACCAGAAATATGTCGAACTGCTGCTGGACTTTTATGCCGGCCGGATTGATGCCGGCATCAAGGAAAAAATCGCGGGATTGAAAAACAGCGATGATGCAGGTTGTATTGCTGTTGTTGACGATAACAAAGACATCGCTGATATGATCGTACGCGTTCTGAAGGGGGAGGGCTTGCGCGCTGTAGCTATGACCGAGCCTGCGAAAGTGCTTGATTCAATGCAGAATTTGAATCCTCACATGATGATTCTGGACCTCATGATGCCTGGAATTGACGGATTTGAAATTTTTGACAGGCTGAGACAGAATGAACGCTGGGAAAGCCTTCCGATTCTGGTACTGACAGCACGAAAAGACCGCCAGGCTGTAGAGCGTCTCAAGGAACTGGGAGTAAGCGCTTATCTGACCAAGCCTTTCTGCAACAGGGAACTGCTGGACAGGGTCAAAAAAATTCTTATTAACCGGGTGGAGGGAGCAAGGGAATGATCAGGTTGTGGCTGCTGTTATTGTTATTGTCGGCTGCTTTTCAGATTTATGCGGAGACTTTTGACGAAATCGTGAAAAAAGCGGATGAATATTTCGAGAAGGACAACATCGACAAGGCTGTGACCTTGTATCAGCTGGCACTCAAGAGCGGAAACGCTACCGGGGCCAAGCCGGTATATGCCAAGCTGGCTTCGTGTTTTGCCAGGCTGCAGGCCAAGATTCCGGAATACGCTTTCATGAACTGGTCGTTATATTTCGCAGGAGCAGAGCACCAGGAAATAGCTGAAGGACTGCTGAACATATATCGCGACTGGGCAGAGAAGGAACCCAAGGCAGTGCTGGATATCATCGAGAGGCATCTGCCGGATGCCCGCAGCTCGGATATTCCGTACGAGACATTTCTTTTTCGTGTAGCGACTTTGCACCAGAGGCTGGGGAATAAAGCTGAGAGTGAAAAATATCTGCAGGAGATTGTCCGATATTACGATGGCGAGGTTTACAGTGATCAGGCCTGGAAGGCACTTTTCAGTCTCAGTTTAGAGCGGAGGGATCTTGAAACTGCCGTAAGATGCCTGGATAAACTGCCGTTTTCTGCGGCGGACCAGATGAAACTGGCTGAACTTCTGACTGAGGAAAGAAAGGAACAGCAAGCACTTGAGATATACCGGCGGCTGATTCTGGAACTGGATGACAGGAACGGGTTGAGGCGGACGGCTATGACCAGTGCCCTGAACCTGGAACTGCGCCAGCGCAGGTATGATCAAGCTCTGGAGTATATCCGCGAATTAAAGGAGAAGGCAGAAACGGAAAAGGAAAAAAGCAACATGGCGCTGGAAGAGGCGCGTATCTGGCTTTTCAACAAACAATCATTTCTTATGACTACAGAAGGGCATTACATCAACTCATACGAGAATGTAAACAAGGCCGAAAAAATGTATCTGTCACTGCTCGGAGACTGTGAAGATTTTCCGGAGATTGAGGCAGCCGCCAGACTGGACCTGGCCGGGCTTTATCTTTCGCTTTTTCATTATCAGAAGGCGGAAGAGCAATTGACCCGGCTGGTGAAGAAGTTTGATGATACCGCCGAAGGACGCAGGGCGCGCGAACTGATGAAGGAACTCAAATAATCGATCAGGGAGAAGCAAGGCATGAAAATCACTTTTCACGGTCACGCCTGCATTCTGATAGAGGGATCCAGGAAGGTAATCTTTGACCCTTTTCTCAACGGAAACCCGTCAGCTGTAATCAAAGCCGATGACCTCTCAGCCATTGATTACATTCTGGTGACGCATGACCACATGGATCATTTGGGAGACAGTGAAATCATCTCTAAGAAAACCGGAGCCACAGTAGTTGCTATTCACGAACTGTCGGTTGTGTTCCAGGAAAAGGGTTTGAAGTCTGAGGGCATGAATATCGGCGGCACGATCGAATTGCCCGGGATCAAGGTGCATATGGTCAATGCCGTGCATTCAGGTGGGGCCACAGGCTTGATCCTGGAACTGGACGGCAAAATGCTTTACCACTCAGGGGACACTGCTTTGTTCTCGGATATGGAGCTATACGGGGAGTTTTTCTCCATTGATATGGCTTTTCTGCCGATCGGGGATCGTTACACCATGGGTCCGGCTTCTGCAGCCAGAGCTGTGGAACTGCTGCGAGTCCCCAAGGTTGTTCCCATCCATCACAGCACTTTTCCGCTTTTGACCGGCAGGCCGGAGGATTTCCGCAAACTGGTGAAAACAGCCGAGGTGATCGTGCTTTCACCCGGGCAGTCGTGTGAATTGTAAGGGACGGTTTGTACATGCAAGTAAAGCCGGGCAAACGAGAGGTCCTGAACTTTCTGCGATGGCGTCCGTAGGCGTTGCAATCAGCTATGAAAAAAGCATAATCCCGCTGAAAGCAGGATGCTGGAAGCGTTCGCAGACAAGAAAGAATGAGTTCTTTTCCGGATGAAAAGGACGAATGACCGGCGCAGGAAGTGCAGGACCTCGCAAAGAGTCGGGACCTGATTCATGCATATACACAACGATCTGCAAAACGAACCCGGACTATCCGGCCTGTTTGACAGCGTGGTATACTTCAGCGATGAAAAACAGTTGACTCCTGTTGTTCCCAGAGCTTTGGTCAGGCGCGGACCGTTTCTGGCCCCTTATGATTATGGTCCAGGCATCACTGACCGCAGGCAGTGGGTGCTGCGTTTGAGTCAGGCCTGTCCTGCGCATTGCGCATATTGTTACATCAAGGCTGTTTTTCCAGACGCTCCGCCCCGATTTTTTTACAGTCTTTCTGATCTGGACCAGGAACTTGCCGTGATCAAAGCGCAAGAAAAACACCCTTACATCAATGCTGGAGAGAACGCAGACTCATTCGCGTTCGACGAGCAGGCTAAGCAGAGCCTGATCCTATACGAGCTGGCGCGGAAACACCCTGACTGCACATTCGAACTGCGCACTAAACTTCCGTCCAGGGTCTGCCGGGATTTTTTCCTCCAGCCGGCCTTGATGAATTTGATTATTGCCGTATCGTTGAATCCTGCTGAAATCAGTTCCGCCTATGAGATTGGAGCAGACAGCCTGGAAGAAAGATTGTCCGCTCTGGAGGGGTTCTATCAACACGGTTATCGGATTTCACTGCGGCTTGATCCGCTGATTTATTCCAGGGATTTTGAGAAGCACTACGGTTCGCTCTTTTTCCGGCTTGATGAATTCGGAATCCGGAAATTTTCCGATATCCAGATCGGCGGATTGCGCTTTGCCAGAAATCAGTATGCCGCTCTTGCGCGGGAAAAACTTCCGCCGGATTTTCTCAGCGGGGAGTTTGTCAAAGGCTTGGACGGCAAATGGCGCTATTTTATCGATGTGCGGCTGAAAATGTATGCGTTCCTGCTGGAACGGCTGAAGCGCTGCGGGGTCCCGGTTTCATTGAGCAACGAAACCGCCAAATGCCACAGGCGGCTGGGTTTGTGAAGAAAGGGTGATTGGTAATCAGTACGCCCCCTTTCTTCCACTTTTTGTCCACATAGATCATCAAATTTTGATAGGTATCACCGTTTGTAAATAAATTTGGGAGTTCGTCAAACTGCAAGAGGCTACTTATTACAACAAATGTAAATTTTGGCACACAATTGGCTAAGTGGTGTAGTGAAGCTGTTTCCGGTTTTCAAATGAAATGATACAATAAGCTTGGAGGTTAGATGTTGAAAAGAACAAGATTAAAAGCTGTTTCCCTGTTCTCAGGGTGCGGAGGTTTGGATTTAGGTTTCGTAGGCGATTTCGTTTTTCGCGGCAAGAGATACCATAGAAACAAATTCGATCTGATGTATTCCGGGGATTTCGACACTGATGCCGTAAGCGTTTACAATGCGAATTCCTCATTGTTCAGGGGCCACACATGCAGTTTGCAGGATGTCAGAGATATTACAGATAAAGATGTTCCAGACTTCGATGTTTTGCTTGCAGGTTTTCCTTGTCAACCGTTTTCTAATGCGGGAAAGCGCGAAGGGGTTAACGACAAGCGCGGTCGCGGAACTTTATTTTACGAATGCGAGAGATTTTTCAAATCAAAAAAAGGATTGTCGCTCAAATCTCGCCCATTAGCATTCGTTTTTGAAAATGTAAGGGGTATCCTTTCTTCTAAACTGGATGACGGGACAACGGTTCCTGATGAAATCGCTTCCAGAATGAAACGGTTGGGATACAATACGAAATGTAAGCTGATAAAAACAAGCGATTACGGCGTACCTCAGAATAGATACAGGGCTATATTCGTTGGAATCAGAGAGGATCTACCCCCTTTCGATTTCGGTATCCTTGATGAAATTGCACACGAAGCAGGTTTCAACACAAATTCATTCCGTCCATATGAGTTGCTGTTAGGCTCCATCTTGGCTGATATTCCCCCTGACGCGAAACAAGCTGATGATGTCTGGGCATATTCTCCGGCAAGCCAGACTATGATAGAAAAAATCGGTCCTTGCTTGGATGGTAAGGAAGCGCTCGATAAGTTTAAAGAAAGTATTCCTTTGTGCGAAATCTCCAACACTATCGAACAGGGTAAATCATGGAAAAATATACCGTTCGAAGAAATGAGTCTGAGATTTCAGAAAATCTATTCTAACCCCAAAAAGTACAGGGCCCCGAATTTTTACAGGCGTTTCGCACTCGGCGAGATATGCGGTACGATTACCGCTTCCGGTCAACCTGAAAACAGCGGAATAACGCACCCTTTCGAAAATAGGCGGTTCAGTGTAAGGGAAATAGCGAGGATACAATCGTTCCCGGATGACTTCGTCTTCCCGGTGATGTATATTCCTAACGCGTACAAGGTTATCGGCAATGCCGTCCCCCCGATTTTCGGTTGGGTCCTTGCTCGTTCGTTAAGCAGGCACCTCGGCGCATATGCATAGGGCGATTAGCGAAGAAGCGGCTTATGTGTTAGGCCTCGTAACCGGCGGGGGTACGATCTCCGATGGTAATTTCAGAATAGTGCTTCCTTTCTGGAAGGCTATGTTCCGAAACTTAAGCTGGATATGCTTGCGGGAATAAAAAAGGGTGACGCAATCTCGCTTGCGCTTTTCGAGGTGAAATACGACAGGTCTCTTTCGCTCCTCGACTTCTCTCAGTTGAGCGGATATCTGCAGGTCGCGAAAAAGATCCCGTTAGGAGTCCTGCTGCTGATAGAAAAGGAAGACTCCGGGGCGATGCTTTCAAACGATTTCGATGAAATCGTCAGGCTGGAGCTCCTTCCTTTAGAATGGAAAACGACTTTCACCGGTGCGGAAGACTGTGCGACTTTTAAGACAGGTATTGCGAGCTACACGCCAAATAACGGGATCACCTGGATGAAGGGAAGCGATACTTTGAAAGGGATTCGCGGTTTCGAGCATTTGGCGGAACTGATTATGTCACAAAATCGTTAGTGTTGGTGCGTTACCAACTGATTATTCTGCCCAATGTCCAACACCGACACCGGTGCCCCGCCGGGTCCCGGTTTCATTGAGCAATGAAACCGCCAGATGCCACAGGCGGCTGGGAATGTGAAGAAAGGGTGATCAGTAATCAGTAATTGGTAATTGGTAACGGGTAAAAGGGAAACGCGAGGAAGCGGGTATGGGGATAATTTTGAATTTTAAATGTTTAATGTTGAATGAATGAAGCCAATGTCTTCAATTCAAAATTCATAATCCAACATTCAAAATTCTTATTACCTGTCACCCGTTACCCGTCACTTGTTACCCTCTAAAGCTGAGTGCTGACCTACAATTCGATGATCTCGATGTTTGCTCGTGGCACCAGCCTTGTCGCCCCGTCCGGGTATTCGACTTCAACAACGCGCACCTTGGTTTCGCTCTCTAAAGTTGTCAGCTGCACCGGCAGAGACTTGATTTTCACGACTGACCCGAAATCCGGTTCCCTGATAATGCGCACCAGCTTGCCGGGAGCCATGCCGATGTCTTTTTTTACTTCAGCTTCCTTGATTTTGCTTTCTTCCACCTTGGGCAGCGGAATGATGATCTCAGGTCTTATGACTCCGGCGCGGATCTGGGTAGCGCCGTTGATAGAGGCTTTTTTCCCGTTGTGCTTGCTCAAAAGGTCGTGGGTCTTTTTAGCCATGTTGATCTTGCCGAAACCCTCGGTGACGATCAGCGTCAGACCGACTTCTTCGGATCCGGTGATGGCCACTCCGATGTCATAGCCCAGAAAATCGCGCAGGTCTTTGGCGTCAATGCCTCCGACTATGATTCCCTTGACTCCGACCGCGACTGCTTTTTTCAGGGCTTCTGAGCCGATAAAAGCGCCTCCGACAATGATCTTGTCCTTATGTTCGTCCAGAACCTCACGGCTGACAAGCTCGTCCTCGATACCTCTGGAAACGACACAGATATTCCCCACAACTTCTCCGCCGATGCCGAAAACTCCCTGAATGTGGGCTGCCTGCAGTTTGACCGTAACGCCGACATCCTGATGAATTTCCTCAACCACGCCTTCGACATAAGCGTGTACTTCGACCGGAACCGGCGCTTCACGAATAACGACCTGGCCTGTAATGGAAGAGATGCTTTCGACTTTTCCTGCAGCAGGAGACAGGCAGCTGGACTTGAACATGCCGAAGAAACCCTTGCTCTGGGCGATCATCTGGTCTTTGGAGACATCTTCCCCTTCTTTGACCAGCATACATTCAGCGAGTTCGTTGGCAGTGATGGCCAGTTTGTTGACCACATTCACCAGCTCCACATTGCCTGGCAGGCTGGTGGCTGCAACTACCTGCTCGGCCTGTACAGCATCGCCTTTCTTGACCTTGATTTCCCCTTTGAGAGGCAGAACGCGTTCTTTATGAACAATGGAGCGTTCGGAAACTTTCAATCCAGGTACATAAGCCTGACCCATTTTTCCTCCTTAATAATTCATGTAAAAGCGTACAAGCGGTAAAGCGGATAAGCGACAAAGCGGTTTTTAATCCGCTTGTCCTCATTTCCGCTTCTTTGCATATCCGTCTCCATTTCTTGTTGTTCCCGTCAGTATTTCGGATAAGCATTCATGGCTGTGAGCCAGCGCTGCATCTTGGCTACCCGTTCTGACTTGCCTGATGGAAGTTCGAACGGCCTGCGGCCCCTGGTATCAAAGATCACACCAACTACTCCGCCGTGCACAGTCTCTTCCACAGGCACGCCAGGTCCGGCTCCAAGATCCAACGATTTAACCGGCCGGGCCCATAGTTTTGCACTCTCTCCCACACCTAAGGGGATAACCCGCAGGTCACCGAAGACCATGTCTCCGGATTCTTCCTTCCCGTCAGGCATGGTCAGCTTGTATTCCAGGCATTTTTTGCCGTCCGACTCGGCTCCGATCGGGGCTACGCAAGTGCCGAGGTAGATCAGGCAGTCTTTATCAAATACCTGTGCTGCGGCTGCCGGGTGGAAACTCGCCAGTACTCCGAGCTGCGGCATCATGAATATCGAGTCCACGGTCAATTGAGTAATTCCCTCAGGCAGGAAGGCGTCCATCATCATGATGGCTGACTGATTCCTGCGCGGAGAATGCGAAAGCACTCCTCCGCTGCCGATAATCATGTTCAGGGTTGTCATGTTGACTAAGGTTTCAGATCCCTTCTGGTTGAAAACATCGGAGACTGAGCGCTCTTTCTGGACGCCCTTCAAACCGACTGCCATTTCCTTGTGCTGGATCAGGGAGAGCCTGAGCGCTTCTCTCGCTACGGCCTGCTCGAAAATCAGCTCTTCCAGAAGCTGGGGGATTGATGTCGGGCGGATCATTTTGTTTTTCACACGGTTCATCAGGTCTCGTTCATCCATGTCAAACGGGATCCAGCGCAGAACATTGTCCAAGCCGGCTTCTGTGACTGTATTGGATATGCTGTAGCTCATGCCGAAATTGGCGGAAACAGTGCGGTTATAAATTCCCTGGAATACAGAGAAGACATCTGTCGTTGCTCCACCGATGTCAACACCAAGGATCTGCATGTTTTTTTCCCTGGCGATGCGCTGCATGATCGTGCCGACAGCTCCAGGGGTGGGTTCGATTTCATAATCAGTCATTTCCATCAGCTTCTTGTATCCCGGAGCCTGCTGCATGACATGTTCAAGGAACTGGTCATGAATCAGGTGCCTGGCTGGAAGCAGGTTTTCCCGCTCCAGCACGGGCCTGAGATTTTCGGTGATTGTCAGGGCGGTTTTTTTAGACAATGATTCTTCTACAATTCCTCGGGCGTCTTTGTTTCCAGCGTAGATCACAGGCAGACTGAAAGTCACTCCGAAACGCGGTCTGGGATCGGCAGCCGCAAGGATCTGGGATATGTCGGCCACATGCTTGGTTGTGCCGCCATCGATTCCGCCGGAAAACAGGATCATGTCAGGCCGCAGCTTGCGGATGCGGTCGATCTTCTGATGCGGAAGGCGACCGTCATTGCTGGCTATTGTGTCCATAACAATAGCTCCGGCCCCTAATGCAGCTCTGGCCGCGGATTCCGCGCTCATGGCCTTGATTACTCCGGCCACCATCATCTGCAGGCCGCCGCCGGCGGAACTGGTGGAAATGTAGACATCAACGCCTTTATTGTCTTTGCACGGTTTAACGATCGCATCGTTTTCCACGATTTTACGCCCGATCAGTTCTTCCAGTTCGCCGATGGCGTTCATGACACCTCTTGTGACATCCTCAACAGGAGCTTCAACTGTGGTTGGAGCTTCTCCACGAACCACTAAGCGGTATTCGTCTCCCTGTTTTTCGATCAGGATGGCTTTGGTGGTGGTGCTGCCGCAGTCAGTGGCGAGGATCGAGCGAATATTTTCTACCGGAATCTTTGTGGCCATAAGGACTCCTTATGATGGGGTTTGACATTTCCCCATTAATATATCATTGGAACGGCAAAAATTCAACGGGACATGGTTGAGAATCAGGCTTCCCCTGTAATATAATGCAGGCAGCATGGTTGAGCATATGAAGGATGGATCATCATGGAATACAAAAAAGAAATCCTGAAATTTTCCGGCATGAGACAGTGTATTGTGCTGACTGGGTCCGGACTGCTGGCTTTTTCTGAGAACCCTGCCGGCAGGTGGGGGGATGGGACTCGCTGTGCTATTGTCACAAACCCTGTAGTATCCGGACATTACCTGGAAAGGGCCAGAGAGTTTCTGCATCAGGCCGGTCTGGAATGTTTTGAAGTCATTGTTCCTGATGGAGAGCAGTACAAAAATCCGGGCACTCTCGAACTCCTGTACAGAGCCTTTGTCGACAGGCGCTTGAACCGTTCTGATGTAATCGCAGCGCTCGGTGGCGGAGTAATAGGAGACTTGGCCGGATACGCGGCAGCAACATTCAAACGGGGGTTGCGTTTTGTCCAGATCCCGACCACACTGGTGGCCCAGACTGACGCGGCTATTGGCGGCAAGAACGGGGTTAATCTTGATGCCGGCAAGAATCTTCTGGGAACTGTGTATCAGCCGGAATTTATTTTTATCGACATACAAACTCTTTTAACCCTGCCGGAGAGGGAATTCCTGAGCGGCATGGCTGAGGTGATCAAATACGCGCTGATAGCAGACAGCGACCTGTTCGGACTTTTAGAGGAAAAAAGGGCGGCCATTCTTGAACGGGGGCAGGAAGAACTGCTGGAAGTAGTGACTCGCTGCATTGCTGTAAAGAAGAAGGTGGTCGAGGCGGATGAGCGCGAGGTGCTGGGGGTGCGGGAGGTCCTCAATTTCGGGCATACATTCGGACATATCGCTGAAACGCTCACAGGATACACCGCATTACTGCATGGGGAGGCTGTGGCTATCGGCATGAAGGAAGAAGCTGCGGTTGCCCGCCGGCTGGGGGCAATCAATGACGACCAGTATGAAACGGTAAGGAAAATGATCGTGTCATATGGTCTGCCTGATAAACTGCCCGGAGGCTTTCATCCGGAAGCGGTTCAGGACATTCTTTCTCAAGATAAAAAAATCCGCACAAACCGCATCCGGCTGCCTGTGCTGACTGGAATCGGAACGGCGGAAATCAGGGAGTTGAAATGCGCACAATTGCTGTAATTCACGGACCGAATCTTAATCTTCTCGGCTCCAGAAACCCCGATGTTTACGGCAGTCTGACTATGGAACAGATAAACGGGAAAATCGATTGCCGAGCAAAGGAACTGAAAATCTCGGCACGCATCAGGCAGTTCAACAGCGAGGGAGAAATCATTGATGCGATACACTCATCTGCCGGATGCGCGGGTATGGTTATCAACCCGGGCGCATACACGCATTATTCGATCGCTATCCGCGATGCTATCGAGGCTGTGCAGATTCCGGCGGTTGAAGTCCATCTTTCCAACATCCACGCCAGGGAACAATTCCGAAGCACTTCAGTCATTGCTCCTGTGTGCAAGGGACAGATCAGCGGTTTGGGCTGGCGCGGGTATCTGCTGGCTCTGGAATACCTGGCAGCAGCGGGTGATGAATGAAAAAAACACCTGACAGGCACGGATATTTCGGGCATTTCGGCGGCAGGTTCGTTCCTGAGACCCTGATGAAGGCTCTGGACGAACTGGAAGCGGCATTTAAAAGCGTCTGCAGGAAAAAAGATTTCACTGATCTTTTGAACGGCCTGTTGAGCGAATATGTCGGGAGACCGTCGCCTCTGTATCTCGCATCCAGGCTTACTAATCACGCCGGAGGCGCCAGGATATATCTTAAACGAGAGGATCTTCTTCACACAGGTGCTCATAAAATCAACAATGCCATCGGGCAGGTGCTGCTGGCGCAGAAGCTCGGAAAATCGCGTGTCATTGCCGAAACAGGGGCCGGACAGCACGGCGTGGCTACTGCCACAGCCTGTTCGCTTCTCGGGATTGAATGCTGTGTGTACATGGGTTCCGAAGATATCAAGCGCCAGAAGATGAATGTGTTCCGCATGAGA
>JAQTRI010000347.1 GCA_028711905.1 Candidatus Wallbacteria bacterium
CCTGTACAGTACACCCTGTCCCTTTTGCAGTTTGTTCACACTGATAGCAGAACATCGTCACCTCCGTTAATTTATTTTACTGCTGTTTCCAGAATTTCACCGTTAATTCCAATTTCGGTCAACCGCAGAGGAATGGAAACCCCGGATTTCTCCATGGCCTGCTCCACGAGACGAACCAGGCCTGAGCAGCACGGCACTTCCATATGCGGCACCTCAATTGATCTGACCCCGCAAGTGCGGAAAATCTCAGTCAGTTTTTCGAGATATGGCCCGGTTTCGTCCAGCTTCGGGCAGGCGATAAGGCACACCCTCCCCTGCAGAAAACTCCTGTGAAATCCGGCATGGGCAAATGGGACGCAGTCAGCTGAAATCACCAGGTTCGCGTTTTTCAGATAGGGTGCTGAAGCAGGGACAAGCGCCAATTGTACCGGCCAGTTGGTCAGTCTTGACTCTGTCAAGCAGTGAGAATCCTGATCATCGGAAGGTCTTTTTTCAATGGACTTCACCGCAGTTCCCGGACACCCGCACGGCAGCCTGTCTTTAGCCAAATGCTGTTCCACCGCTTTTTCGTCAAAAGCATCTGCCTCGCGTTCCTCAAAACTTATCGCTCCAACCGGGCATTCTCCGATGCATGCCCCCAACCCATCGCAGTATGTGTCACTGATCAGCTCAGCCTTTCCCTCGACCATTGCGATAGCCCCTTCATGACAGGCTGACGCGCATTGCCCGCACCCATTGCACAACTCTTTGTCGATCCTGATAATTTTGCGCTTCAACAGTCACCTCCTTTGTTTTCAGACAGATTTCCCAGAGTCGTATGACGAAGAAATTCCGTGAATTCAACAGATATGCGTCTGATCTGATTTCCCAGCCGACAGTAATCAAAAGGGCACTTGTTCCTGCCAAAAGGACAGGCCTCGCCTCTGACGGGTCCTTCCAGTATTTCGTAAAGCTCAAGCAGGGTCTTGTCCGCTGAACCCGCAGCCATCTCGTATCCTCCAGAGGGCCCGCGTGTTGAATCCACTATTCCCGCCCTGTGCAGACGCCGCATAACTTTGTTGATGTGGTGTTCTGAGGAGCTTGTACCTTCCGCAAGCTCCTTAGCCGACATTCTCCTGTCAGAGGAACCCAGAAGAGCGCAGCAATGAGAACCGAGAAAAACCGCTTCAGTCAGGTTGAAAACCTTTGTCATAAGCCCTCCTTTCTTTATTATGGTATTTCGTTACCATTTTGTCAATTTATTTTTCCGTACCACTCCCCACTGCATCCGGTAAGTGTGACAGAATCGTATCGCTTTAGTATCATGATCGAGATCGTCCAGTTGCTTATCAAATTCAGCGCTTACGGGGTCTGCATGAATAAAACCAGTTTTTCGCAGCATTCCCAGGTTATCCTGAACCTTTGTGGCAAAATCGAGTGTCCGGTCAAGCGCGGCCACTGCCTCGTACGCTTAGCCGAAGCTGCTGCTGCGCTTGGACGCTGGGAAGAGCTTCCCCGGTTCATCGGACCAGCCATAGTTTCTTTCAAAGATATCCAGGAACCCCTGGAATCCGTTTTCCTTTCCTGCCGCTGCGCTGAACTGCTTCACTCCATGTCGGAATTTGACGAAGCCTTTAACTTGCTTGCCGTATCATTAAAAAAAATCACTGACCCGGCTGTCATCAAAAACAATGAACTGCGGACACAGGCACTGGAAAAAATCGCTTCCGCCTATCTGATAACAGGTGAGCTGGAATTCGCTGAAGCAGCTCTTTCTCATGAACCAGACCAGTTAAAGCGGATATTTCTCTTGGCTGATCTCGGAACACGCCATAAAGACGATAACAGGATTTTTCACCCTGCTATAAACAGAGCGCAGCAATCAGCTGAATCTCTTGAAGATCATCTCGGTTTCTGCAAAGCAATGCTTTTCATCGCCGAACGCTTCAACTCTGCTTCCATGATGCATCAGGCATTAGAAAGCCTGAAAAAGGTCGTCGAGCGTTCCGGCAAAATTCGCAGTGTCTCAGACAGGGCTGATGTTCTGCTTGGCACAGCCGGGATCTGGGCACAAGTGGAGCCTGGGCCTGAAGCAGGTGATCTTTTGAAACTTTCCTGCCATGAAGTGGTAAAAGTACGGGATGCAAATCAGCGACTGCGAATGTTTCAGGAAGCGGCCATGTTGAGCAGGACTCTGGGAGATGACAAGCGCTGCATCAGAATATACGCCCAGTCGCTCAAACCGGCATCCCGGGAACATTCTTTTCCTGAAACGCAAAGAATGCTCCAGCGCTGGCTGGAAATACTTCCCACAGAGGCGATCCCACAAGTGGCTGAGCTTTTCGCCGATCTCCACAATTGTATCAGAAAAGAGGGTGACCCTGCAGGAACAGCATTATCTCTTGCTTCTCTGGCCACTGCTGCAGGCAAAATATTTCCAGACCAGTCAGCAGGTTTGTTGAGAGAAGGGCTGCAACTTGTGCTGGGGCTTCCAGATCCGGAGAAGCAGTCTGCGCTGCCGGCCTTACTGCGTTCTTCAATTGCTATAGGGGATCAGGATTTCCAGAAAATGGTGGAGTCTGAGATGTTTTCAATGAATCCGGATCAGCGCATTGCATCAGAAATTGGCTGGCTTTATCTTTACGGCAAACAACTGGCGGACATTCCTGATCTGATCATGCTGACCGATCCTCTGTCAGGGTTCGACATCGCAGCATCCGCGCTGGAACAGCAACTTTCTCCAGACTCTGAAGTGATCAAACGCTTAGCCGAAAACATGCTCAAGCTTTGCTTCCTGATGAATGCGCCTGTTGAGCGCTGCCGCTGCAAACTGAAACTGCTTCGCATCCTTTCAAGAACGAAAGTTGATGTTTCTCTGGCTGAAATCGCAGGAACAGCACTTGAAGATATGAATATGACAATAGACCCGTTCGATCAGGCCGGGCTGAGAATTGATTTTTTGCTGCTGCAGGATAATATTCAGTTAGCGCCGTAAAACTCCTGGAACGCCACATTCACCATGCCTGCCACATTGAGAAGATGCCGTTTCAGATCATCGAGTCCTGTGTTCTCATCGACTTCAATCAACCCCTTGTCGATCATGGTGGTCATGATCCTGGCCGCAGTGTTGAAATTCATGGATTTGCGATCTACTTCCACGCGGAACATCTTTCTGAGTTCTTCAAGCAATTCCTTGTCAATAGCCTTGACTGTGCCGTCAGTTAGCATCTTGCCTCCAGTTATTGATTATCACGCAAAGATTATCGTCAAGCAGAAAGGATTTCTGAGAACATCATGACCCGGGAAATATGAAGTTTATGTTAGTTGAAATAAACCTTGAAAACGAAAAAAGCGTACAATCCGAGCAGTACAAGCCCCTCCTGCCTGGAGAGAATGTGAACATAGATGTTTTGCTCTTTTTTTCCGGTCAGAATCATTGGAAACAGCAGCACGGCGAAAAGAATCATTACCGGCACCTGGAATGAAGCGAACTGAGGATTGACTGTCAGTGGCCTGGCAAGAGCCGAGACCCCCATAATCCCCAGCAGATTGAAGACATTGCTGCCCAGGACATTGCCGATGCTTAAATCATATTGCCCCCGCATCGCAGCCACAATCGAGGTGAACAGCTCAGGCAAAGATGTACCGACAGCCACAACAGTCGCTCCGATGACAGCCTCGGAAATACCCGCCATACGAGCAATGCCTTCGGCACCGGTCACGGTGAATGATGATCCGCCAGCCAGCATAATGATTCCACCGCCTGCCAGCATAAAATCAGCGAAGGGTTTTCTCGATGGCCTGGGAGCCTCATCCTCTTCAACAGGAGCAGCTGTTCCATTCCTGAAAGCCATCACGAAATAAACAATGAAACCTGCCAGCAGAATCAATCCCTCAGGTCGCGAAAGACTTCTGTCCGATATCAGGAGCAGGAACATCACAGAAACCGTTATCTGGAAAGGAAGATCCATTTTCAGAAGGCTTCTCTGCACGACAATAGGTGAAAAAAGGGCTGACAGCCCTAAAACCAGACCGATGTTGGCAATGTTGGAACCAACGATGTTGCCGACCGAAATATCGGATTTTCCTGATAAAGCCGCCATTACACTGACAAAAAACTCAGGCAGCGAGGTCCCCATGGCAACCACTGTTAGTCCTATAAACAAAGGACTTATCCCGAATCGCTTTGCTGCGGACACTGACCCGCGCACCAGACATTCAGCTCCGAAATACAGTAATCCGATACCGACAGCCAGCGAAAACACCATTTCAGCCATGTCCCATGTGCCTCTCTTAACTCATTAATTGTTCCAGCATACTCCTTCCGAAACCAGCAATTCAACAACACAGGCAAAGATCAGCCCCCCTCCCCCGGATCCTACCTGATGCTGCGCCCTGCA